>NZ_LOVS01000071.1:0-2898 GCF_001523835.1 Burkholderia sp. ABCPW 14
AGCGCGTGCGACACGTCGCGCGGCTGCACGAGCGGCACGTCGAGCCCGGCGAGATCGAGGCCGGCGGGCAACGCTTTCGCGTCGCCGCCGTTCAGGAAGTAGATCGGGCCGACCCGGTCCGACTGCCTGAGCATCATCGCCAGGAACGCAATGTTCTGATGAATGCCGTTTTCCCAGATCGCCTGGCCGTCGCGGGCGAAAAGCGAGATGCCGACGGCGAGGCGCTTGCCGGGCGCGTCATGCGGCCCGGTTGACGGAGAGCGGACGGAATCGATCACCAGCTATATCCATATCCTGCACCGAAGGTCTTGTTCTGCCCCGACACGCCGATGCCCAGCTTGAGAATGCCATTGGTTGTCACATGCGCGCTCGCGCCGAACGCCATCCCCGACTGACCTGCGAAGCGGGCGACGCCGACGGCGACGTTGATCGTCTTGCCGGGTTCGACCTGCGGCAGCATCGTCAGCGCGGAGGCGGCCGCGATGCCCTGACGGGCCATCGTGTCGGTCTGCTGCAGCGCTTGCTGAGTCTGGTTCAGCTGCGTGCCCAGATTGTTGATCTGGGATTGCTGACCCGTCAGCGATTGTGACATAGAAGTGGACAGCGCATTCAACTGGTTGACGTTGACCGCGTCGGTGCCTTCCGTGCCGGCGGCGACGTTCGTGATCTGCCGCTGCTGCGTCGAGCTGCCGACCGAGACGACGTTCGAGCGGCCGCCGTCGTTCGAGTTCGCGCCGATCGCGACCGAGTTCGAGCCGGCCGTGACGGACGGCGCGGCGGCGTTCGGCGCGCTCATGTCGGCGGCGACGCCCGTGCTCGCCGGCAGCGAGCGGATCACGTTGTTCGTGCTGTTGACGATCGTCGTCGACAGCGAAGTCAGTTGCGTGTTGATGTTGGTCACGCTCGTCGACAGCGATGTGACGTTGGTGTTCGTCGTCGACAGTCCGGTGGACAGCGAGCCGATGCCGGTCGAGGTCGACGTGGACAGCGAAGCGACGTTGCTGTTGGTCGTCGACAGACCCGTGGACAGCGAACCGACGGCGGTCGACGTCGACGTCGACAGCGAGGCGACATTGCTGTTGGTGGTGCTCAGGCCGGTGGACAGCGAACCGATGCTCGACGACGTCGACGTGGA
Source organism: Burkholderia sp. ABCPW 14 (assembly GCF_001523835.1). NCBI lineage: Bacteria > Pseudomonadati > Pseudomonadota > Betaproteobacteria > Burkholderiales > Burkholderiaceae > Burkholderia > Burkholderia sp. ABCPW 14. The sequence continues at coordinate 1,136 of NZ_LOVS01000071.1, forward strand.
CAGAGACGTGAGGCTGCTGTTCGTTGCGGCGAGGCCGGTCGATGTCGACGTGGACAACGATGCGACGCTGCTGGTGGTCGTGCTGAGTCCGGTGGACAGCGAGTTCACGTATGTGAGCGTCGACGTGGACAGCGAAGCGAGGTTGCTGTTGGTCGTCGCGAGGCCGGTGGACAGCGAGCCCATCGAACTCAGCGTCGACGAGAAGCTCGTTGAGGTCGACGTCGAGAGCGATGCGAGGTTGCTGTTCGTCGTGCTGAGGCCCGTGGACAGCGACGTGATGTTGCTGTTGGTGGTGCTCAGGCCGGTGGACAGCGAATCGACGCTGGTCGAAGTCGAGGTGGACAGCGAAGCGATGGAGCTGTTGGTGGTGCTCAGGCCGGTGGACAGCGAGCCGATGCCGGTCGACGTCGAAGTCGACAGCGAGGCGACATTGCTATTGGTGGTGCTGAGGCCTGTGGACAGCGAGTCGACGCTGGTCGAGGTCGAAGTGGACAACGAAGCGATGGAGCTGTTGGCCGACGAGAGACCGGTGGAGGTGGAGGTCGACAGCGAAGTAACGTTGCTGTTGGTGGTACTCAAGCCTGTGGACAGCGAGTCGACGCTGGTCGAAGTCGAGGTGGACAACGAAGCGATGGAGCTGTTGGCCGACGAGAGACCGGTCGACGTGGAGGTCGACAGCGAAGTAACGTTGCTGTTGGTGGTGCTCAAGCCGGTGGACAGCGAGTCGACGCTGGTCGAGGTCGAGGTGGACAGCGAAGCGATGGAGCTGTTGGCCGACGAGAGGCCGGTCGACGTGGAGGTCGACAGCGAAGTAACGTTGCTGTTGGTGGTGCTCAAGCCGGTGGACAGTAAGTCGACGCTGGTCGAGGTCGAGGTGGACAACGAAGCGATGGAGCTGTTGGCCGACGAGAGGCCGGTCGACGTGGAAGTCGACAGCGAGGTGAGGCTGCTATTGGTCGTCGACAATCCGCTCGACAGCGAGGCGACATTGCTGTTGGTGGTGCTGAGGCCGGTGGACAGCGAGTCGACGCTGGTCGAAGTCGAGGTGGACAGCGAAGCGACGTTGCTGTTGGTGGTGCTGAGGCCCGTGGACAGCGAGTCGACGCTGGTCGAAGTCGAGGTGGACAACGAAGCGATGGAGCTGTTGGCCGACGAGAGACCGGTCGACGTGGAGGTCGACAGCGAAGTAACGTTGCTGTTGGTGGTACTCAGGCCGCTCGAGAGCGAGCCGATACCGGTCGAGGTCGAGGTGGACAGCGAAGCGATGGAGCTATTGGCGGACGAAAGCCCCGTCGACGTGGAGGTCGACAGCGACACAACGTTGCTGTTGGTCGTACTCAGTCCAGTGGACAGCGAACCGATGCCGGTAGAAGTCGAAGTCGACAGCGACGAGATGGAGCTATTGGCCGACGAAAGTCCCGTCGACGTGGAGGTCGACAGCGAGGCGACATTGCTGTTGGTGGTGCTCAGTCCAGTGGACAGCGAGCCGATGCCGGTCGAAGTCGAGGTGGACAGCGACGAGATGGAGCTATTGGCCGACGAAAGTCCCGTCGACGTGGAGGTCGACAGCGAGGCGACATTGCTGTTGGTGGTGCTCAGTCCAGTGGACAGCGAGCCGATGCCGGTCGAAGTCGAGGTGGACAGCGACGAGATGGAGCTATTGGCCGACGAAAGTCCCGTCGACGTGGAGGTCGACAGCGAGGCGACATTGCTGTTGGTGGTGCTCAGTCCAGTGGACAGCGAACCGACGCTGGTCGAGGTCG
>NZ_LOVS01000072.1:0-192395 GCF_001523835.1 Burkholderia sp. ABCPW 14
CGAGGCCCGCCGAATCGCCCGTGAGCGCCGGATCGTAGCCGACCCACACCTCGCGATGACCGAACGGCCGCAGCAGCAGCGGCGAGAAGTCGTCCGCCCATTCTTCCCACGAGTCGACCATGCAGCGTTGCAGGTCCGACAGCTTGAACACCGACAGCGAATCGTCGATGAACTGGCACATCAGCAGATTCGCGAATTCCTCGGCGCTGTACTCGCGGCGCAGCTCGTCAATGTCGAACAGGTCGCAGCCGCCCGCCATCGCGTCGAGCACGGTCACGATCTGCCGCCACTGCGCGTCCTCGCACAACATGCCGCGCACGAGCGCCTCGTGGCTCGTGTCGATCTGGATGCGGTCGCCCGCAGCGCGGCCGCGGTTCGCATGCGCGCCGCTCCAAAATGCGTACGCTTCGTGCGTGACGCTCGACGGCGTGCTGAAGTAGGTCTTGCGCCAGCGCTTGTGCATCGCCATGCCGGACGCGACCTTGTTCAGCTCGCGGAACTTCGGAACCCAAAAGTATTCGTCGAAATAGAAGTTGCCGTGGTACGACTGCGCGGTGCGTGCGTTCGTCCCCAGGAAATACAGCGTCGCGCCGCTCGGCAAGATGATCGGATCGCCCGTGAGCTCCACATCGGCGGCGTCGCGTGCGAACTGCGTGATGTACTGCTTGAAGACATGCGCCTGAGCCTTGCTCGCCGATAGGAAGATCTGATTGCGGTCGGTGTCGAGCGCGTCGACGAGTGCCTCGCGCGCGAAGTACCACGTCGCACCGATCTGCCGCGACTTCAGAATGTTGCGCGTGCGCTGATCGCCGTTCCGATACCAGACCTTCTGATAATCGAACAGCGAATCGCGGAACGCTTCGATGATGCGCTTGTGCTGTTCCTCGCTGATTTCGTTGCGCGGCGCGCGGCGCTTCGGGCCGGCGTTGCGCGTCGCAATCTTCGGGTTCAGGTCCGATTCCTTGCCCGTCTCGTCGTACTTGCGCACGCGCGCGAGCCGCTCGACCTGTCGGCCGAGTAGATCGATTTCCTTGTAGTCGCCGCCGTCCTTCTTGTCCTTCGCAATCAGCACCATCATGCGCACTTCGAGCGACGCCTCGATGCGTTCGACGGGCGTTGCATCCTTCCACTTTTCGCGGCGGCACCACGACGCGACAGTCGCGGGTTTCACGTCGAGATGACGGGCGATCGACGAGAGGCGCCAGCCTTGCCAATAGAGCGTGCGCGCGACCTTGCGCACGTCGTTTTCGAGCTGATGAGGGTCCGTAGTTTCGAGCATGCGGCCAAGCGTAGGCCGCCGCGCACGCGCGAGCACGCGCAGCGCGCTGTACCCGCGTGACCCACAAACGCCGCTCGTTGAGCCGTGGCGCGTGAACGCCGAACATGAGAACCACGCTCACTCAACCCACGTTCGACCCTCTCTATGGCAAGCAAATCGAAATTCTTCCGCGTCGCAGTGGAAGGCGCGACCGTCGACGGTCGCGAGATCAAGCGTGAATGGCTCACGCAGATGGCGAAGCACTACGACCCGAAGCTGTACGGCGCGCGCGTCAACCTCGAACACCTGAAGGGCTGGGCGCCGCTGTCGCCCACCAACCCGTTCGGTTCATACGGCGACGTGATCGCGCTGAACACGGCCGAAATCGAAGACGGTCCGCTGAAGGGAAAGATGGCGCTGCATGCACAGATCGACCCGACCGACGAACTCGTCGCGCTGTCGAAGAAGCGCCAGAAGATTTTCACGTCGATCGAAATCAACCCCGACTTCGCCGATATCGGCGAGGCGTATCTCGTCGGGCTCGCCGCGACCGACGACCCGGCGAGCCTCGGCACCGAAGCACTGCAATTCGCCGCGAAGCGCACGAACAACGTGTACTCGGCCGCGTGCGAAACGTCGATCGAATTCGAAGGCGCGACCGAGACGGCCGGCATCAAGGAATGGGTGAAGGGCCTGTTCGCCCGCAACCGCGAGAACGACGACGAGCGCTTCGCCGACGTGCGCGAGGCGGTCGAACAGGTCGCGACCCACGCACACAACACGGGCCGCGAAGTCGCGACGCTGAGCGCGGCCGTTGCGAGCGCCACGAGCGCGGCGGCCGACGCGAAGAAGCGCGCAGACGAAGCCGTCGCCGCCGTCGAAGCGCTCACCGAGAAGCTATCGAACACCGACAACGGCGCGCCGCAGCGCCCGCCCTCGACCGGCTCGACGGGCGAGCTCGTCACCGACTGCTGACCCATCCCGCACACCACACAGGAGCATTCCCCGATGAGGAAGGAAACGCGCAAGGCGTACGAAAAGTACGCCGCGCAAATCGCCAAGCTGAACGACACGGGCGACGTGTCGACGAAGTTCGCGGTCGAGCCGACCGTGCAACAGAAGCTCGAAACGAAGATGCAGGAATCGAGCGAATTTCTCAACCGCATCAACATCCTCCCCGTGACCGAGCTCGAAGGCGAAAAGCTCGGCCTGTCGGTATCCGGCCCGATCGCTAGCCGCACCGACACGACGAAGGCGGACCGCCAGCCGGTCGACCCGACAAGCCTCGACAGCAACCGCTATCGCTGCGAGAAGACCGACTATGACACGGCGATTCCGTATCGCAAGCTCGACGCATGGGCGAAGTTCCCCGACTTCCAGCAGCGCATCCGCAACGTGATTCTTAATCAGTCCGCAATCGATCGCATCATGGCGGGCTGGCACGGCGTTAGAGCGGCCGCGACGACCGACAGGCAGGCAAACCCGCTGTTGCAGGACGTCAATATCGGCTGGCTGCAACAGTACCGCGAGCGCGCCGCGCAGCGCGTGCTCCACGAGGGCAAACAGGCCGGCAAGGTGCTGGTCGGCAAGGCGGGCGACTACGAGAACCTCGACGCGCTCGTGATGGATATCGTCTCGTCGATGATCGATCCGTGGTTCCAGGAAGACACAGGCCTCGTCGTGATCTGCGGCCGCGAGCTGCTGCACGACAAGTATTTCCCGATCGTCAACGCGAAGCAGGCGCCGACCGAGCAGCTCGCATCCGATCTGATCGTGAGCCAGAAACGCATCGGCAACCTGCCGGCCGTGCGCGTGCCGCACTTCCCGAAACGCGCGCTGATGGTGACGAAGCTCGACAACCTGTCGATCTACTACCAGGAAGGCGCGCGCCGGCGCGCACTGATCGACAACCCGAAGCGCGACCGCATCGAGAACTACGAATCGTCGAACGACGCCTACGTCGTCGAAGACTTCGGCTGCGGCTGCGTGGCCGAAAACATCGAACTGGCGGCGGCATGACGATCAACACGCCCGCCCGCGCGCACTTCGAACGCGTCTCGGCCGCGCGCGCGGCGGCCGCCGTGTCGTCCGGCGAGACGATGAAAGGCGCGACGCCGTATGAGCTGATGCTCGCGAAGCTCGCGGCCGACCGCCGCGCGCTCAAAGGCATTCAGTCGATCGAGCGGAAGATCGAGCTGAAACGCAAGCTGCTGCCGGAGTACGCCGACTACGTGGCGGGCGTGTTGAGCGGCGGCCGCGGCGCGCAGGACGACGTGCTCGTGACGGTGATGGTCTGGCGCATCGACGCCGGCGACTTCGACGGCGCGCTCGCGATCGCGGCCTACGCGCTCGCGCACGGCCTGACGCTGCCCGACCAGTTCGAGCGCTCGCTCGCGTCGCTCGTCGCCGAGCAGTTCGCCGACGCCGCGCTGTCGTCGTTCATGGACGGCGGGACGTTCGACGCGGCGAGTCTCGAGCTCGTCGACGACCTGACGCGCGACGCCGACATGCACGACCAGGTACGCGCGAAGCTATACAAGGCGCTCGGCTACGCGACGCAGGCCGCCGCGCCGGCGCGCGCGCTCGACTATCTGCGCCGCGCGGTCGCGCTGAACGATCGCGTTGGCGTGAAAAAGGACATCGACCGGCTGACGAAGCAGGTCGAAGCCGCGGGCCGTCGGGGCGACGGCGCCGACGGCACGTAAAGAGCCCACCTCGGCATGGCGGCACCGGCGCACAGGCCCCACGCCTGACGGTTACGGACCTGGTGCGCCGGTCCACCGCCACCTCATTTCGAATCGACCATGAACAGTTTTGTCGCTACTGCCGCGCCCACCGTCGCGGCGACGCCGATCGAAGGCACGTTGACGAACGACGGCTTCTTCCCGGCCATCGATCTGTCCGCGCTGCGCGATGCGATGCGCCTGGACGGCACCGTGACGGCCGAGCGGCTGCGGCACGCCGCGCGCGATGCGATGCTGACCGTGAACGACGAGCTCGCCACGTGGCGCACGCGGCAGCGCGCCGCGGGCGCGACGACGCTTGCCGACGTGCCGGCCGCGCGCATCGACGGCGAATCGGCGCACGTTTTGCGCTACCGGCGCGCGGTGTACCACCTGACGCACGCCGACGTGACCGAGAAGTACCGCGGCTACGACACGACGAAGAGCGGCGGCCAGGCGGCGGCCGAGCTCGCGGAAACCGTCGACGAGTCGCGGCGCAATGCGCGGTGGGCGATCAGCGACATCCTCGGCATCGCGCGCTCGACCGTGGAGCTGATCTGATGGCCCGCCCCATGTACCGCATCCGGCAGTTCGCCCGGTCACGCGTCTACCTCGGCCAGCTGTATCAACCGGGCGCGTACCAGGTCCAGCGACGCGTCGCGGTCCTGTTCTGGTGCGAGATCGCCTATTGCTCGCGTCGCTCCGAAGCTGAGGCGGCCATACGGGGGGATGTTCTCGCCCGCCGGGTGGCTCGGATCAAGCCGCGCGTGCGCGGCGTGTTTGGGCGCGACGGGCAGGAGCTGACGAAGTGAAGGTCGCCGCGCTCCAAGGCGAGACGCTCGACGCGCTGTGCTGGCGGCACTACGGCAGCACGGCGGGCACGGTCGAAGCCGTGCTGGAAGCGAATCCCGGCCTCGCCGAGCTCGGCGTCGTGCTCCCCATGGGAACCGTCGTGGAGATGCCGGAGCGCAACGCGATCGAGCCGACCACGCCGCTATTGCAACTGTTTGACTGACCGGAGCCGATTGAATGGCTGAACCGAACACCACCTCGGCCGCGGCGCTGTTCGCCGCGGTCGGCCTCGCCGGCATCGCGCCGGGTGTCGACGGCGACGCGCTGATCGGCGCATTCGCAGGCGCTGCGCTCGTGGTCGTCACGTCGAAAGACCTCGGCCTCGCGAAGCGCGCCGTGTACATGCTCATCTCGCTCGTGATGGGCTACCTGGCCGCGCCCGAGATCGTCCACGCGGTGCCGATCCGCTCGACGGGCGTCGCCGCGTTCTTCGCGGCCGCGCTCGTGATCGCGGTCACGCTGACGCTGATCGAGCGCGTGAAGGGCATGGACCTGTTCGCGCTGTTCCGCAAGGGAGACTGACGTGCATGTCTCGTCTGCACTTGTCGCGCTCGCCGCGCACTTCGCCGTCATCGTGCGCGTGCTGACCTACCGCAAGAACGGCGCGCGGCATCGCTTCCACGTCGCCTGGGCGGCCTGGGTGATCGTCGCGATTTCGGGCGGCTCGGCGATCGAGCTGCTGTTTCATCCGAAGCCGACCGGCTTTTTTCACGCGGCGCTCGCGGTTCTGCTCGCCGTGCTGGTGTACCTCGCGCGCGGCAACGTCGCGCGCCTTCTACGGAGTGACGAAGCGTGAACATCCTTCGATTCAACGATCACGGCGCGGAAGTCGGTTTGCTGCAGCAGCGCCTCGTGCGCGCCGGCTATCCGGTCGACGTGTCGCACCTCTACGACGAGCAGACCGAGCGCGCCGTCCAGACGTTACAGGCAGCCGCGGGCCTTGTCGTCGATGGCATCGCCGGCCCGAAGACGTACCGGGTGCTCGCCAGCGGGCAGCGCGACCCGAAGCACCTGACGGACGCCGACCTCGTGCGCGCGGCCGACACGCTCGGCGTATCCGTCGCGTGCGTGCGCGCCGTCAACGAAGTCGAGTCGCGCGGCGTGGGCTTTCTGGACGACGGCCGACCCAAAATCCTGTTCGAGCGCCACGTCATGTATCAGCGGCTCGGCGTGAATCTCGGCATGAACGCGGCCGTCGCCGGCGCGAAACAGAACCCGAGCGTCGTCAATCCGAAACGCGGCGGCTACCAGGGCGGCGCCGCCGAATACGTGCGGCTCGACACCGCGGCGCGGATCGACGCGGCGTCCGCGTACGAGTCGGCGAGCTGGGGCGCGTTCCAGATCATGGCGTATCACTGGAAGCGCCTCGGCTACGCGAATGTCGATGATTTCGTGTCCCGCATGGAGCTGGGTGAAGCCGAGCACCTCGACGCATTCGTGCGGTACGTCGCGGCCGACAAGAAGCTGCTGGCCGCGCTCCGGGGCCGGAAGTGGGCGGCGTTCGCGGAAGGCTACAACGGCTCGGAATTCGCGATCAACCTGTATGACGTGAAGCTCGACCGCGCCTATACGAAATACGCCGGCGCCGGCAAGGCGGCCGCATGAACCTCGCGCGCCTAACGCCGTGGCTGGCGCTGCTCGCGTTGATTGCGCTGGTCGCGAGCTGCCAACACAGCCGCGCGCTGCGCGAGCAGCTCGACCGGGCGACCGACGATGCGCGCCGTGCGAATCACGACGCGCAAGCGAGCGCCGCCGTCATCGAGCGTCTGCTGGCCGACGCCAAGGCAAAGGATGCGCAACGCGAGCAGCTCGACCGCGCGCGCGCCGGCGTCGACGCGACGCTCGCGACCTATCGTAACGAACTGCGGAGACTGATCGATGAAAACGCCGCCGTGCGCACCTGGGCTGCTGGCGCTCTGCCTGACGACGTTGTGCGCCTGCACGCAAGCCCCGCCCTCACAGGCGCCGACGATTACGCTCAACGAATGCGCGAGCGTGACACGCTGCACGATGCCGGCGATGGCGCCGCGAACCAACGGTGAACTGAGCGACGCGCTGCACGTCGCGCGCGCGGCGTGGGCGCGCTGCGCGTCCGAAGTCGACATGATCGCGACGTGCCAGGCGCGCGCGTGGCGGGCGGGCAGCGATGAATAAGCCGAACAGCCTACGTGCGGCGCTCGTCGCCGCGTTGCCGCAGCTCAGCGCTTCGCCGGATCAACTGCTCGTGTTCGTCAACGACGGCCGGATCGAAGCGACGGGCACGCGCACGGCGTCGTTCGACTATGAATACGAGTGCGAGATCATCATTCGCGATTTCGTCGGCAGTGCGGACGACGTGATGGTCGCCGTCGTTGAGTGGGCGCGCGCGAATCAGCCGGACCTTGTGACGAACCGCGACGAGCGCCGCGACGGCATCACGTTCGTCGCGGACATCCTGTCGAACAACGCCGTCGACCTCGGGCTAAAAGTGAAGCTATCGGAAAGCGTCGTGGTCGGAACCGACGAAGCCGGCAACCGGACGGTCGAGCACATCGACGACGCGGCCGACGAGTGGCTCGCATGACGGACGATCTTCAAGCGCTCGAAAAATGGGCCGGCGCGCTGCTGGCGAAATTGTCGCCGGCGGCCCGCCGTCAACTGCTGCGCGAGCTCGGCCGCGATCTGCGCCGCGCGCAGCAGTCGCGCGTCGCCGCGCAGCGGAATCCGGACGGGTCCGCGTACGCGCCGCGGAAGGTGAAACGCGGCGGCAAGCACTTGCGCGACAAGGCCGGCCGCATCAAGCGCGAAGCGATGTTTCGGAAGCTGCGCGCCGCGCGCTATCTGCGAATCGACGTAGACGACGCCGGGCTCGCGATCGGCTTCGACGAACGGCTCTCGCGCATCGCGCGCGTCCACCAGGAAGGGCAGAAAGCGCCCGTCGAGCCGGGCGGCCCGCTCGCGCAGTATCCGGTTCGCGTCGTGCTTGGTTTCGCTGACGCTGATCGCGAGCTCGTGCGCGATCGGCTGCTACGCTATCTAAACCGCTGAATCGGTTCCGTGACCCCGCGCTGCGCAATCGACACTAGGCGCGCGTGCTCATATTGATGTACGACATCGATATACACGTTGCTTCCATTCAGCGAACGCGCTTGCGATTTCATTTCGACTAACCTACGAAAATCGCTCGACATTCCGTCCCGTATCTGATGCGAGGATTTGTTGAGATTGACCTATAGTAGAACTCTGAGGTACGTTTCCGATAGATGAATGACGTATCCATCGAATCGGTTTTAAAAAAAGTAATTTGGAGGGGGCCATGGCGGATCGTATTTTGAGGATTGTCGTCACTCTGGTCGCTCTCCTCGCATCGTCGCCGACGTACGCCTCTTCCTGCGAAGATGATGATCTGCAAAGCAAGAGTAACGATGGCTCATATCTGTTTATGTTGTCGGGTGCCGTCTACGAGGTGCTTGCGGGGGACGTAATCGATAGCTCGCTGTGGCTTCCTCCATCGGAGGTCGTAATATGCTCAAGGGTCGTTTCGTACCGGGGTGACAAGTACACGATCTACGACATTGTCAACAAAGACGAAAATGAAAAAGTCAGCGCCATCAAGCGCCGATGATTTGATTTTGTGCCCGCTATCCAACAGCCCTCCAAATCATTATCAAAAATAATCTGGGGATTCATGAAATCTCGTGCGTTGATCTCAAGTGCGATTGCATTCGCGACCACGCTTTTCACAGGTTGCATCACGAATCAGGCATTTTCGGAACGCTTGAACACATTGCTTGGGGAACCCATTGACGAAGCCATCTCAAAGCTTGGCTATCCATCAGGTGAGCGACAAGTGGCTGGGCACCACATATACGTTTGGAGTGTTGATCGGAACGGGACAAATTTTGTTCCGCAGCAGTCTTATGCAAATGGATATTCGACAGGACCATTCGGAATGACGACATATCACGCTACGGCTACCACAATGCGGGCAGTGCCCGTGAACTATGCGTGTGAGATCGATTTAGAAGTGGACATGGAGAACAAGGTTAAATCGTTCCAGTTCAGCGGCAACCAAGGCGGATGCCGCCCCTTTTACTATCGCCTAGGTGCAGAGCGGCGAACGTGCGTCACTTACGCTGGCCAGACGTCTTGTCGGTGAGTGAACTAGTACGCAAAATGCAAGACTAGTCAGCGCGTTGCGCTATCTGAACCGCTAATTCACCTACCGCGGCATCGAGCCGGGCTGATGCGATTGCGTGGTAGGCCGCGTTCGTTTCGCACCCAATCCAGTGCAAGCCGGCCTCGCGCGCCGCGGCGAGAAACGTGCCCGAGCCGGCAAACAGGTCGCACACCACGCCCCCGGCCGGCACGAGCCGCATGACCTCACGCGCCACGTCGAGCGGCTTCTCGGTGACGTGGCGCTTCGGCAACGGCAGGCGAGACGGGAACACGCCCGGCAGATACACATCGCTGTCGCGCATCGCGCCGCGGCTCGCCCACACGACGAATTCGGCCTGCTGCGCGAAGCCGCCGCGCCGCGGCCGCGCGCGGCCGGGCGTCTTGTCCCATACCGCGACGCCGCGCAGGATCAAGCCGGCCGCCTGCACGACATCGGTAAGCGTCGGAAGCTGCCGCCAGTCGATGAAGCACACGAGCAGGCCGCCCGACTTCAACGCGCGGCGGCATTCCGTCAGCCACGCGTGGCACCAGAACGCCCACGCGCGCTGGTCCATGTTGTCGCTGTCGAAGTCCTCGTACTCGGCCTTCACGCCGCTGTTGATGTACTTCTCGCTCGGCGGCCGCGTGCGCGCCGACGTGTGCAGTCCGCCGGACGAATACGGCGGATCGGTGAACACCATGTCGATTGAAGCGTCGGGCAGCATGCGCGCCAGCGTGAGCGCGTCCGTCGCGTGAAGTCGGTCGAGTAGCGGGGCAAGATCGGCCGCGGGCGCGGCGTCGGTAGGTTGAATCGTCATCGTGTTGCGAGAGTAAAAAATGCGCGCGCGGCGCACGCTGCGCGCGTCGTTGCGTGTATCGAGCGGCCATTGTCGACGCACGTTTCACTGCGCGGATCACGAGCACGCTGTACCCGGCGGCACGACAAAGGCGAGTGCTCGCGCCCCGCGCGAGCGGCCGGCACCATTGCCGGTATGGATGCGAACGAAATTCAACGGCAAGCACGCAACGTCGTGCGCAAAGGCTCGATTCTCGATGTCGACCACACGGCGGGCCTCTGCCGCGTGTCGGTCGGCGAGTCGGACGACGACGGCCTGCAAACGAACTGGATTCCCTGGCTCGCGCCGGCGGCCGGTAACACGCGCGAGTGGTCGCCGCCGACGAAGGGCGAGCAAGTCGTCGTGCTCGGCGCGATGGGCGACCTTGCGCAAGGCGTCGTGCTGCGCGGCGTCTTCTCCGACGCGTTCCCCGCCCCCGACAACCGGCCGAACACCCACACCCGAATCTATGCGGACGGCGCACGCGTGACCTACGACCACGACGCCCATGCGCTCACTGCCGAGCTGCCCGCCGGCGCGACCGTGCGCGTTGTCGCGCCCGTGTCGATCACGGTCGAGACGGAATCGGCGACCGTGAAGGCCGCATCGGTCACGCTCGACGCCGAGCAGACGACCTGCACGGGCGCATTGCTCGTAAAAGGGCCGCTTGCGTTCGAGTCTGGCATGACGGGCACGGGCAGCGCCGGCGACGGCAACGTGATGCGCATCGACGGTGCGGCCGATTTCACAGGCGAAGTGCGCTCGATGGGCAAGAGCGTGCCGCACCACACGCACCAGGCGCGTGGCGAATCGGCCGAAGTGAGCCAGCCGCTATGAGGGGCATGAACGCCGTCACCGGCCGCGCGATTTCCGGGCTCGACCATCTCGCGCAGTCGATCGGCAAGATCATCACGACGCCGCTCGCGTCGTGCATCCAGCGCCGCGCGTTCGGCTCGGAGCTGCCCGACCTGATCGACGCGCCCGCCAACGGCGCGACGCGCATTCGCCTCTTCGCGGCGATCGCGACCGCACTGATGCGATGGGAACCTCGCCTGACGGTCACGCGCATTCAGATTTCGGCGGCCGCCACCGACGCGTTCGCGGGCCGGCAGTTCGTCGACATCGAAGGATGGACGGACGAGCGCGACGAGCTCGCCTCGCTGCGCGTGCCGCTGTCGAACGGGGGCGCATCGTGAGAAGCACGCCCATCGATCTTTCGCAGCTTCCGGCCCCGGATATCGTCGAGCCGGTCGACTTCGAGACGCTGTTCGCCGAGCGCAAAGCGCGGCTCGTGTCGCTGTATCCGGTCGAGCACCAGGCGGAAATCGCCGCGACGCTCGCGCTCGAATCGGAGCCCGTGACCCGCGTGCTACAGGAGAACGCGTATCGCGAAGTGCTGCTGCGGCAGCTCATCAACGACACGTCGCGCGGCGTGCTGCTCGCGTACGCCCGCGGCACGACGCTCGACCACATCGCGGCGCTGTTCGATGTCGAGCGGCTGGTGATCACGGCGGCCGATCCGGAGCACGACGTCGAGCAGGTCGACGAAGACGACGACAGTCTGCGCGAGCGCGTGCAGCTCGCGCCGCGCGGCTTCTCCGTCGCCGGCCCCGAAGAGGCGTACGTGTTCCACGCGCGCGCGGCGGACGGCCGCGTGCTGTCCGCGTCTGCGCGCAGTCCCGAACCGTGCGTGATGGTTGTCACGGTCCTGTCGCGCGAAGGCGACGGCACGGCGAGCGACGAACTGATCGGCATCGTGCGTGCGGCGCTGGAAGGCGTGCGCCCGCAAACCGACCAGGTGATCGTGCAGAGCGCGAAGGTCGTGCCGTACGCGATCCGCGCGACGCTGCGCTTCTTCTCCGGCCCCGATCGCGCTGTTGCGCTCGCCGAAGCGAACAGGCGCACCGCGAAGTTCGCCGCCGACATGCGCCGCATCGGCATGGAAATCACGGTCGACGGCCTGCATGCGGCGATGCGCGTCGCCGGCGTGCAAAAGGTGCTGCTCGACTCGCCCGCCGGCGGCGTCTCCGTGACGGCCGAGCAGGCGCCGTACTGCACCGGAATCGAACTGATCGACGGCGGGGTCGCGGATGACTAAGTTGGCAACCTCGCTGCTGCCCCCGAACGCGACCGCGCTCGAACGCCGGCTCGCGGAGACGAACGCGCGCATCAGCACGATTCCGGTCGACATCGGCACGCTGATGAATCCCGACACAATCCCGCTGCGGTTCCTGCCGTGGCTCGCGTGGCACCTCGGCGTCGAGACGTGGAAGGACTACTGGCCCGAGCAGGTGAAGCGCGCGCGCGTGAAAGCGGCGATTCGGATCGCACGCAAGAAAGGCACGGCCGCGGCCGTGCGCGACGTGTGCGCGTCGTTCGGCGCGAACGTCGTAATGCGCGAATGGTTCGAGAAGACGCCGAAGGGCCGGCCGGGCACCTTCGAAATCCTGATGACGGTCGGCGCGCGCGACGGCATCCCCGCGACCGTCGAATACGTCGCCGACATCATCGCCGAAGTCGATCGGGCGAAACGCGGCACCGCGCACTACACGTTCACGCAGTGCTTCAACGCGACCGGCACGCAGCGCATCGGCGCCGGCGCGCGCGCGGCGATCTATCGCCGTCTGTCCCTCACGGATATCTGACATGGCTGGAACCCTCATCAACCTCACCGACGCCGGCCGGGCGGCACTCGTCGCCCCCGGCAACACCGGCACCACTGCGCGTCGCGTCGTCGAGATCGGGCTCGGCACCGCGCCGTTCGCGTTCGACCGCGGCATGAAGGCGATGCCGAACGAGCGCAAGCGCGTGACGACGTTCGGCGGCGACAACGTCGCGCCGGACACGGTGCATGTCGTGATCCAGGACGACACGAGCGACCAGTATTCGCTGTATGCGTTCGGCCTGTACCTCGACAGCGGCGTGCTGTTCGCCGTCTACGTGCAGGACACGCCGATTCTCGAAAAATCGCCCGCGGCGATGATGCTGCTCGCGACCGACGTCGTTTTCGCGACGATCGACGCGGCGAAGCTCGAGTTCGGGCCGGCGACGTTCCTGAACCCGCCGGCGACGACCGAGCGCAAGGGCGTCGTCGAGCTCGCCACGCAGGCCGAAGTCGACGCCGGCGACGACGACACGCGCGCCGTCACGCCGAAGACGGCGAAGCGACGCTACGCGGCGCTGTCGGGCGCGACGTTCGACGGCCGCGTGCGCGTCGTCGCCGATGTCGACGACCGCACGGCGCAAGTCGAGGTGTCGCCGAAGACAGCCGGGGCCGGCAAGGAAAGCAAGGGCCGCCTGTTCGCCACGTTCAGCGACGCCTCGCTGCCTGACCTGAGCCCGCGCCTCGTCGCGTCGTATCGCGCCGGCTTCGGTGCGGGCGCATGGGGCAGCGAGTACTTCGACATCTGGTTGAACGACGGCACGAACAACGACGCGCGCAGCGACGCGAAACAGATGCGCGCGGTGCGCCTCACATCCGGCGGCCGCGTGCTGATCGGCGACCGGGAGGACGACGGCAAGACTGCGCTGCAGGTGCGCGGCGGCATTGACGCGTCGGAGGGCGTCACGTCGCGCGCGATCGACGCCGGGGGCGCCGGCGGCCACTTCCGCGCGGTCTGCGACGGCTACGGCGCGCTCGTGCGCAACGATGGTCAGCGCGTCTATCTGCTGTCGACGAAAAAGGGCGATGCGAACGGCACGTACAACGACTATCGGCCGTTTTCGTGGTCACTGTTGACGGGCAAGGTGATCATCGACGGCAACGGATCGGGTGCCGCATTCGGCGGAGCCGTCGATGTCGCTCGCGACCTGAGTGTCGGCCAAGGCGCCTCGGAAGCCCACATTCGGCTCGGCCCGCTCGACGGCTATCACTACGCGAGCAAGAGCGGGGTCGGTTGGTGGTCGCCGACGCTCGGCTCGTTTCATTACGAATTCGCAAGCCGCACGTTCCGCATCGACGGAAGAGTTGCGTGGCACGAAGGCAACCTCGACCCGCTCGACAAGAGCAAGGGCGGCACGGTGGGCGGCGACGTGGCGTTCGCGCCGGGCAAGCGGCTCGTGCTCGCCGAAGGCAGCCCGTCCGCGCCGTCGCTCACGTTCGCCAACGACGGCGCGCCGGATACCGGCCTCTATCACGCGGCGGACGGCGAGTTTGGCGTGACGTGCAACACGCGCGTCGTCGTGCGCTTCTCGCCGACGCTTGCCGTGTTCGAGCAGCCCGTCACAGGGCCGACGCCGCCGGCGACCGATCGCTCGACGCGTCTCGCGACGACCGAATGGGTTCGGTCCGTCCTGTCGACCACGACGATTGGACAGATCGTTTTCGAGCCGCGCACGACGGTACGGCCGGGCTTCCTCAAGGCGAACGGCGTGCTCGTGAACCGCGCCGACTACCCGGAATTGTGGGCGTATGCGCAGGCGAGCGGCGCGCTCGTGTCCGACGACGAGTGGATGAAGGATCGCTGGGGCTGCTTCTCGACCGGCGACGGCGCGGCGACGTTCCGTTTGCCCGAGCTGCGCGGCGAATTCATTCGATGCTGGTCCGATGCACGCGGCGGCGTCGACGCGAGCCGCCAGATTGGCGCGTTCCAGGGCGACCAGAACCACTCGCACGCGCACGGCGCGGGCGCGAGCGAAGTGCCTGACCATGCCCACAGCGCATGGACCGACGTTCAGGGCTGGCACGGCCACCACGGCTGGACGAACGGCGTGGGCGATCACCAGCACGTCGTCCCGTTCGGGCAAAACGATCGGTCATTTACGCCACCGTGGGGAACCAACGGTGAGAACGACCGCTTCGGCGCGCAAACGGAAGACTGGGACAACAAGTGGTTCCTCACCAGCCCCGCGGGCAACCACAACCACGAGTTCAACACGGAAGGAAACGGCAATCACGGCCACACCGTCGGCATCGGCGCCGCGGGCCGGCACGCGCACGTCATCACGGTTCAGCCCGACGGCGGCGACGAGTCCCGCCCCCGCAACGTCGCGCTGCTCGCATTGATTCGCGCCTACTAACCACGAGAGACACGACATGTTGATTCATCACTACAGCCCGTCGACGGGAGAATATATGAGCAGCGGCCAGCCGGACGCCGATCCGCGCAACGACGGCCGCTGGCTGATTCCGGCGTCCGCGACGCTCGACGCACCGCCGGCGCGCACGCCGACCACGTGGCCGTTCCATCGCGACGGCGCGTGGTTCCTGCTGCCCGACTATCGCGGCCGCGTCTGCTATCGGACGGACACGGGCGAGCCGGTCGAGATCGCGATCGCGGGCAAGACGCCGGCCGACCTCGGCCTCACGACCGAGCCGCGGCCGTCCGATCGGCACGCGTGGATCGACGGCGCGTGGGCCGTGCCGCCCGAGCTGATCGCGCGCGAG
The DNA here is from genome assembly GCF_001523835.1 of Burkholderia sp. ABCPW 14. NCBI lineage: Bacteria > Pseudomonadati > Pseudomonadota > Betaproteobacteria > Burkholderiales > Burkholderiaceae > Burkholderia > Burkholderia sp. ABCPW 14. The sequence goes on from NZ_LOVS01000072.1 coordinate 15,193, forward strand.
AAGCGCGACGCCGCGATGGCCGAGTTCGAACGGCGGTTGTCGATCGCGCGCCGGGAGAACCTCGGCAAAGCGGACGCCTACGCGGCGGGCCAGCTCGACGACGAGCAGTCGTACTACTTCAAAGCCTGGTCGGCCTACCAGATGGCGCTCGTCGCGGCGATCCAGAAAGACACGTTCCCGGACGCGATCGCGTGGCCCGACACGCCCACGCCATACGTACCGCCCGCGCCCGAGCCGGTCGCGCCCGAAGGCATGGCGCCCGCCGATGCGGCGGCCGCCGGCGACAGCGCGCAGGCGGACACCGAACACGCCCCGGCCTGACGCCGGCCCGATCACTGGGAACCCTCCCGATTTTCCATGTAACAGGAGTTGCACACCATGCCGCAGGACTACCACCACGGCGTACGCGTCATCGAAATCAACGAAGGCGGCCGACCGATTCGCTCGGTGTCGACGGCCGTGCTCGGCGTCGTCTGCACCGCGGCCGACGCCGACGCGACCGCCTTTCCGCTGAACACGCCCGTGCTGCTGACGAACGTTGTCGCCGCGCTCGGCAAGGCCGGCAAGAAAGGCACGCTGCGCCGCACACTCGATGCGATCGGCAAGCAGACGAAGCCGCTCACGGTCGTCGTGCGCGTCGCCGAAGGCAAGGACGAAGCCGAAACGACCTCGAACGTCATCGGCACCGTGACGCCGGAAGGCAAGTACACGGGCATCAAGGCGCTGCTCGCCGCGCAGGCCGCGCTCGGCGTGAAGCCGCGCATCCTCGCCGCGCCTGGCCTCGATACGCAGCCGGTCGCCGCCGCGCTCGCGTCGACCGCGCAGTCGCTGCGCGCGATGGCGTACGTCGCGGCGTCCGGCTGCAAGACGAAGGAGGAAGCCGCCGCGTACCGCAAGCAGTTCGGCCAGCGCGAAATCATGGTGATCTGGCCGGACTGGCTCGGCTGGGACGACACGACGAATTCGACCGCAGTCATCCCGGCGCCGGCGATCGCCGCCGGCTTGCGCGCGAAGATCGACAACGACACGGGCTGGCACAAAACGCTCTCGAACGTCGTCGTGAACGGCGTCACCGGCATCAGCGCCGACGTGTCGTGGGACTTGCAGGACCCGGCGACCGACGCGGGCTATCTGAACGAGCACGAAGTGACGACGCTCGTGAACCGCAACGGCTTCCGATTCTGGGGCTCGCGCACGTGCTCGGACGATCCGAAGTTCGCGTTCGAGAACTACACGCGCACCGCGCAGGTTGCTGCGGATTCGATCGCCGAAGCGCAGATGCCCGTCGTCGACGGTCCGCTGAACCCGTCGCTCGCGCGGGATGTCGTGGAGAGCATCAACGGCTGGTTCCGGCAGCAGACCTCGAACGGCTATCTGATGGGCGGCGGCGCCTGGATCGATCCCGAGCCGAACACGGCCGACGTGCTTGCGTCCGGCAAGGCGTACATCGATTACGACTTAACGCCTACTCCACCTTTCGAAAACATGGTGCTGCGCCAGCGCATCACCGATCGCTACCTCGCCGATTTCCCGGCGCGCGTGGCGGGCTAACAGGAGTCAAACGCAATGGGTATGCCTCGAAAACTCAAGGGCTTCAACGTCTTTCACAACGGCACGAATTTCGCCGGCGAAGTCGACGAGCTCGTTCTTCCGAAGCTCAAGCGCAAGATGGAAGCGTGGCAGGGCAGCGGCATGACCGGCCCTGTGAAGATCGACTTCGGCAGCGAAGAGCTTCAGCTCGAATGGACGTGCGGCGGCTTCATGGTCGAAGTGCTCGAACAGTACGGCGCCATGCAGCACGACGGCGTGCTGCTGCGCTTCTCCGGCGGCTATCGGCGCGAAGACAGCAAGAAGCACGACCAGATCGAAGTGGTTGTGAAGGGCCGGCACGAAGAAATCGACATGGGCACCGCGAAGGCGAAGGAAGACACGAAATTCAAGATCACGACCAACGCCAGCTACTACAAGCTGACCGTGAACGGGCGCGACCTCATCGAGCTCGACTTCGTCAACGCGGTCGAGAAGATCAACGGCATCGACCTTGCGGCGGACCTTCGCCGCGCGATGGGCCTGTAACAGCTAGCCCGCGACCGTTGCACGCGGGCGAACCACTTCATATCGACACAAGGAATCCACCATGCATCAACACAATGCTTCAACAATCGGCCAACACAATCACGGCGCTATTGCGGACGGCAACAACGGCGCCGTGGACGGCTATCACAACCACTTCGTGCCGCCCTTCGACGGCCGCCACACGCACGGCGCTGACGCGCGCACCACTGCGCCGGCAGCGTCAGACAACACCACGCCGAATACGCACACGCTCGACACGCCGATCGTGCGCGGCGAGCAGACCATTGCGCAGGTCACGCTGCAGAAGCCGGCGGCCGGCGCGCTGCGCGGCACGTCGCTCGCCGCGCTCGTGAACCTCGATGTCGACGCGCTGCGCAAGGTGCTGCCGCGCATCAGCACGCCGACGCTGACCGAGTTCGACGTCGCCAACATGGACCCGGCCGATCTCGTTGCACTGGGGGGCATCTTCGCGGGTTTTTTGATGCCGAAGGCGCTGAAAGCGAGCATGGAATACCCGAACGCGTAGAAGACGCGATGGCGGATATCGCGACGGTGTTCGGCTGGACGCCGCGCGATATGGACGGCTTCGCCCTGGCCGAATTGATGGACTGGCGCGAGCGCGCCCGGATACGTAGCGGAAACGAGTGACGATGGACAACGCCCTCAAACTGCGCGTCATGTTCGACATGATCGACAACTGGACGAAGCCCCTGAAAAATGTGCTGAACAGCAACAAGGGGCTTGCGCAGTCGCTCAAGCAGACGCGAACCGAGCTCGCCGAGCTCGGCAAGCAGCAGAAGGCCGTCGCGTCGTTTCGTGAGATGCGATCCGGGCTCGCTGAAACGTCGACGAAGCTGTCGGCCGCGCAGGGCCATGTGAAGCAGCTCGCCGGCTCGTTGCGCGCGTTCGGCCCGCCGTCTCGGCAGATGATCGCCGACTTGGGGCGTGCTCGCCAGGCGGCGTCGAAGCTGCGCGCCGAGCAGAAGAAGCAGACGATCGCGCTCGAGGAGATGCGCGGCAAGCTCTCGCAGACCGGCATCGACACGCGCAATCTCGCCGCGCACGAACGCACGCTGCGCGCCAACATCGCGCAAACGACGGCGGCGATGCAGGCGCAAACCCGCCAGCTCGACGTGATGAGCGAGCGCGAAAGAAAGCTCGCTGCGGCGCGCGGCAAGATGCAGGCGATGCAGGGCGTCGCCGGCGGGATGGCGATCGGCGGTTACGCGGCGCGCTCGACTGGCGCGCACGCGCTCGGCGATCTGCGCGAGGCGCTCGACGAGACGAAGAAGATCCAGAACGAGCGCGCACGCATCACGGCACTCGGCCTCGGCGACCAAGCGACGAAGGACGCCGAGAAATATGTCCGTTCGATGAAGATGATGGGCGTCAGCACGTCGGACAACATGACGCTGATGCGCGATGCGCTGTCGATCTTCGCGGACGAACACCACGCGCAGATGGTGATGCCGACGCTGGCGAAGATGAAGTTCGCGAACGAAGCGATGTTCGGCGCGGAAGACGCGCACGCGAACGAAGAGAAGTTCATGAACATGCTGAAGGTCATCGAGCTGCGCGGCGGCACGAAGGACGAAGCGACGTTCAGGAACGAAGCGAACATGGTGCAGAAGGTGCTGTCGGCGACGGGCGGCCGCGTTGGCGGCGACGAGTGGCGCAACTTCATCCAGACGGGCGGCGTCGCGGCAAAGCAGATGCGCCAGGACGCGTTCTACTACCAGATGGAGCCGCTCATTCAGGAAATGGGCGGGCACGCGGTCGGCACCGGGCTCATGTCCATGTATAACAACATCTATCAGGGTAAAACGACCGTCAAAGCAGCGCGCGAACTAGTGAACCTCGGGCTCATCAAAAAAGAGGGGATCGAATACAACAAGATGGGGCAGGTCAACCACTTCAAGACGGGCGCACTAAAGGGCAGCGATCTGTTGAAAGCGTCCCCGCTCGAATGGCTGGAGAAGATATTTCTACCGCATCTCGCCGCGAAGGGGATTACCGATCCGGACAGGATCAAGGACGTTATCGCAACCGTATTCACTAATCGCACCGCTGCGAACCTGGCGACGACGATGGTCATGCAGCGGGACCAGATTCACAAGAACGAGAAGCTGAACACGGGCGCGTATGGCATCGACGAGATGCACAAGCTCGCGTCCGAACAGACGCCCGGCAAGGAGCTCGACGCACGCGCGAAGCTGCGTGATCTGCTGAATGAAATCGGCGAGCGCATCGCGCCGATGTACAACGCCGCGCTCGACAAGACGCGCGAGCTCGCCGACAGGCTGCTGACAACGATTCAGGCACACCCGCAGGCAACGAAGGTAGTCGTCGCGCTCGCGGGCGGCTTCGCCGCGCTACTCGCCGTGCTCGGCACATTCACGATCGTCCTCGCCGGCGTGCTCGGTCCGCTCGCGATTGTGCGTTTCAGCATGGCAACGCTCGGCATCCAAGGCGGGATTCTGTCGCGCGCGCTCGGTATCGGCGCGGCCGCATGGCGGATGTTCGGCGCGGCCGCCATGGGAGCGGGGCGCCTGTTGCTCACGACGCCGATCGGCCTGTACGCCGCGGCGTTCGCCGTCGCCGCGCTGCTGATTTACCGCTATTGGGGGCCGATTAAGGCATTCGTCGCGGGCGCGCTCGCGGCGATCGGCAAAGCGCTCGCGCCGATGCGCGGCGCATTTCTCGCGGCGTTGCAGCCGCTTGGCCGTGCGCTCGCGGCGGTGAAACCGATGTGGGACTGGCTGGGCCGTGCGCTGTCGACGGCGGCCGGTTGGCTCGGCAAGCTCTTCGCGCCCGCGCGCGCGAGCGCCGATGGCCTGTCCGCAGCAGCGGCGGCCGGCCGTGGGTTTGGTGCGGTGCTCGGCGTGGTGCTGCGCGCCGCGCTTGCGCCGCTCACATGGCTCGGCCGTGCGATTGGCGGGCTCGCCGGACTATTCGTCGAAGCGATGGGTGACGCGCGCGCGGCACTGAACGGCGGGCTCACGGCGCTCGGCGCGCTGATCCTGAACTGGTCGCCGCTCGGCATGTTCTACCGCGCGTTCGCGGGTGTGCTTTCGCTGTTCGGCGTCGAGCTGCCCTCGAAGTTCACCGAGTTCGGCGGCCACCTCGTCGACGGGCTCGTCGGCGGCATCAGCAGCGGACTCGGCAAGGTGAAGGACGCGATTTCGAATATGGCGAACAGCACCGTGGGCTGGTTCAAAGAGAAGCTCGGCATTCACAGTCCGAGCCGCGTATTCGCCGCGCTCGGCGGCTTCGTGGGCGAGGGTGCGGCGCTCGGCATGCAGGGCGAGCAGCAGCGCGTCGCGAAAGCGGCGCTCGGCCTCGCAACCGCGGCTGTCGCGTCATTTGGCACGCCGGCGCTCGCGATGCCGACGCCGGCGCTCGTGCAGCCGACCGTGCCGATCGATCGCCGCGCACCGCTTGCGGCGGCAACTGCCGCACCTTCGGCGGCCGTGACGGCGTCGCCGATCGTCATCAACATCTACCCGCAGGCCGGGCAGGACCCGCACGCGATCGCGCGCGCGGTCGAAGCCGCGCTCGATCGCCGCGAGCGCGCGAAGCAGTCGCGCATCGGCTCGCGCCTGTCGGACTGACGCACACGGAGTCACGCATGCTCATGTCCCTCGACCAGTTCGTTTTCAGTCTCACGAGCGCGCCGTTCCGCGAATTGCAGCGGCGGCGCACCTGGAAGCATCCGACGAGCTCGCGCGTCGGCGCGCGCGACGGCCGCCAGTTCGCCGGCGTCGGCGACGACACGATCACGCTGAACGGCCTGGTCGCGCCTGAGACGTTCGGCTCGATCGCGTCGATTCGCGAGCTCGCCGCGATGGCGGACACCGGCGAAGCGTACGTGCTCGTCGACGGCGCCGGCAACGTCTACGGCGCGTACGTGATCGCCGAGCTGAACGAGACGCAGAGCTACCACGCGGCGGACGGCACGCCGCGGCGCATCGAGTTTCAGCTCACGATTGAGCGCGTCGACGACGACGTGCTGCGCACGGCGCGCGACAAGAACACGCGGAAGGACAAGCGCTGATGGCCACGTCGACGAACGAACGCACCACGAGGACGGATTCGCACGACGCGTCGCGCGTCGCACGCCTGCATCCGCAGCCGGATTACCGCATTTCGGTCGGCGGCCGCGATCTGTCGCGCCTGTTCGCGCCACGGCTCGTGTCGCTGTCGATTTCGGAGTCGCGCTCCGACGAGGCGGATACGATCGACATCGTGCTCGACGATTCCAAGAACGACCTGGACATCCCGAAGCGCGGCGCCACGATCAAGGCGTCGATCGGATGGGCTGGCGAGCCGCTCGTCGACAAGGGCAGCTTCGTCGTGAACGAAGTCGAGCACAGCGGCAGCCCGGACATCATCACGGTCCGCGCTCGCTCGGCCGCGATGACGAGCGGCATGCAGGAGCGCCGCGAAAAGAGCTGGCATCGGCAGACGATCGGCTCGATCGTGCGCTCGATCGCCGGCCGGTACTCACTCTCGCCGACCGTCGGCGACGCGCTCGCGAAAATCCTGATCGCGCACATCGACCAGACGCACGAATCGGACATGTCGTTTCTCACGCGCCTCGCGAAACGCTACGACGCCGTGATGAACGTGAAAGACCTACGCCTGTTGTTCATGCCGATCGGCACCGGCCAGACGGCGAGCGGCAAGCAGCTCGACGTGCTCGAACTGACGCGCGCGAGCGGCGACAGCCATCGGTATCACGTCTCGGAGCGCGAGAATTACGCGGCCGTGCGCGCGCACTACCATTCGAACGGGCGGGCGAAGCGCAAGTCGGTCATCGTCGGGGGCGAGAACAACAAGAACGTGAAGGTGCTGCCGGAAGACTACGCGACGGAAGCGGAAGCGCGCGCGGCCGCGCAAGCCGAATTCAAGCGGATGCAGCGCAGCCAGACGACGATGAGCTACACGCTCGCGCGCGGCCGCGCCGAGCTGTTCCCGGAGATGCCCGTCGTCGTATCAGGCTTCAAACCGGAAATCGACGAGACGCCGTGGCTCGTGAAGAAGGCGACGCACACAATCGGCGACGTCGGCTTCACGACCGCGCTCGAGCTCGAAATGCGCGACGATCCGACGACGGACCGGCATCGGTCGCATTTTCGGAAGAGTGCTAAGTAGTTGGCGCCGCGGTCCGCCCATACGTCGTAAGCAATCGACATCAAGACAGCCCGCGGCGTTGCGATTTGAATCGCTCGCTCAGTCGGCGAAGTGCGTGAGCACGGCGCGCGCATTCCGCAGTTCCGCCATCGCGGCAAGCGCGCTTTCGAGAACCAGGCCAACTGAGTCGAGCGCGCTGTCGATCGCAGCCTCCGCGTCGGCACGGTTGCCATGGTCATTACGATAACGCCCTGCGATTGCGGCGAGTCCGCGAGCATCAGTTGGCCGTTCTGCGTTCATCGCCACGCCGGCCAGGTTGTTGTCGCGGTTGATGTTGCTTTGCATTTTCTTGGTTCCCCCAACTAACACTTTCACCACAGGGTGCGTCCCGGCGCGATGATGTCGCCTCGGAATGGGTCGCGCCCCAACTTTGCGGAGTCAGGCTGACTCCACGGTCGGGACGTCCCTTCGTCCCGATGCTTCAATTCTTCTCACCGTCCTACTTTCACCACCTTGCCAACGACTATATGGATGGCCTGCTTCATCGCATCGCCTTTCTCGTCAGACCATCCTAGCTCACCATTCCGATAAATATGAAAATATCCCGGATAAAGAAATTCGACTTCGTACGCAACGAATCTCGCTGTGAACTGCGAAACTAAAGGGAGCGGGAGTGCATTTCAGGCTATCGACTTGCACGTCCGCGAACGTCGCTAACGGAAAGGGGATTTCCTGGCGGATCTCACAACACGCCATCGCCAAGCAAATTTCAAGGAAAAGGGGGGCTGCAGGAGACCAGCTCAGCGTTGGTACGCCACGTCTCTAGCTGTTTCGCATTCAAACACGACAGAGTTGGAAAATGCCAGCAAGTCTGCGCTACTGGACTAAGGCGACATGGGGGAGGCTGCGCCCCAGTCGTCGGCCCTCCAGGGGAGCCACAGTTTATTAATGCAGGATCAAATCAGAGCTCTGCGACCGACCTCGACCTCGTGCAAATTGAAACATGCGACCCGCCACCGAGAATAATCCGATGGCGGATTGATGCCGCATCACCAGTGGATGATGCAATAGTAGAGGTTGCCAGTATCGAATTCGGGACCGGACAGTCGTCCTTCAAAATAAAGACCGTTCCCGCTAGGTTTATCATAAACCGCCTTAAGGCCGATCACTCCAGAGACAAGACCCAGAACGCTAACTTCGTTCTTGACTTCAGCGTTTTCGTGATTGATGGTGATATCCAGCTCATCAATTTGGACACCCAAGACGGAGACGCTAACCGCTACCTCATTCCCTTCCCGAAGACTCCAATTGATGACGAGAGGGCCAATCCCCCAACTTCCAGAAGGGAATTTATCCGTGGTTTGAGCCATGTTTTTGATCTCCCGTAATTTGAGAATTGCTTCACGATGCTGCCTACCTGCCCAATCAAGCGCAGGCAAATCCAGCATATGAAATACGCTCAGAATATGAAAGGCATTCCGCCTCAATCACGAGATATCCGATCAAACTACGATCTCACAAAATTAACAATCACCATCATCAACCCGAGAGTGCTGGATTGCGAAACAAATTGTAATTATCCAGCCTCTATCTTCACTTTATAAAATATATTTCGAACTCCTTTCCCAAAAAATTCTCTCAAATCGCAAGCGGCGATGGCTCGAAAACATCTTTTTAATTGCAATTCTCAAATTGCACGCATTGTATTTGTGAATGAGCTCCCCTTTGAAACATTACTCTCAAAACCGGCCCCATTAGAAATGAGAGCGACCCACGCGCGAACGGTTGCATGGAATGCAGACCGCTTCGGGATTATCTGAGCAACCCCTCCGCTCCTTACCCGACCATTGCTGTCAAATCGACTGCCACCGGTTCACTCCTTCTTCGCCTTAGCCGCACGCTCTGCGCGTAGACGTTCAATCTCAGCCATCGCGCGATCGACATTTTCCGCCGTTCGCTGATCCAGTGCGGCGCGGCGGTTCTCTGGCAAACGCTTCGCGCGCCGCGCCGTGGGCGCGTCTACCATCGCGCCGGTTCTGAAGCAACTTTCGACAAACGCAACGAGCGCCGCCTTCCCTGCATCGTTTAGTTGACGGTAGCTTCGGACGAGCTCGAGCTCGTCGGCGTCTTCTTTTGCGACACTGGATTCGGCTGGCGCCTGTTTCGATCCAGTAAGGACATAAAGCAGGTCGACACCCAGTCCTGCTATCGCACTCAGATACTTTGCATCGGGTGACCGTTCGTCAGATTCGTAGTTCGATTGCGCTCTCCGCAACACCCCTCCTATCGCAGCAAATTCATCCTGGCTTAGCCCTAGCCGCAATCGCTCTTCGCGTAGTCGCGAGCCTATTGTGTTCATTTGAGCCTACAAGTTGTTGACGTGCTCATTTGAGCCCATTACACTAGCCTTACCGTAACGCAAGACTAACGACGAAAGTATACAGACCATGACCACCGCCAAAGGCCCGCGCCGCTCGCCGCGCGGCACCCTGTCGGACAAGCCCGTATACGTCGGGCTGACGCCCACCGAACGCGACGAGCTCGAGCAGCTCGCCACGCAGCGCAACCGCTCGATTTCCAGCATGGCGCGCGAGCTGATCCGCATCGGCGCGAGCCACCTTCGCGCACTACCCGCCCCCCGTTCCCGCAACGAACGCCGTTGAATTGAGGAGCATGCATGTACCCCGATCCAAAGCGCGTCCGCAACAACAAGCACACGATCCGATTCGACGACTACGAAGAGGCCGTCCTCACGGCACTCGCGAACTATCAGGGCGAGCAGCTCGCCGTGATGATTCGCGAAATCGTCATGCGCGAAGCGACTGCCGTACTCGCGGAACGCAACAGTTCGATTTTGACCCGCGCAGGCGCCTGATTGAAGGCACCGAAACGCCAACAATGAGTAGCTCCTACGATGCCCGAAACCAGCACGGAGATTTCTTTCTCGGATGCCGAGCGCGACGTGCTGGAACGTGTGCGCCAGCTTTACGGCCTGCCGTCGATCGAGGCAACCGCCGAGTGGCTCGCGAAGCGACGCCTGCGCCGCACGGCAACGCAAATGAACGGACGCGGCCGCGCCCTGTATCTCGTCCGGAGTAAGCCGAAATGCGAATCCTGAACCGCTGCCCACATTGCCGCACGCGCGCCACCGCGCGCAGCAGCCGCGAAATGTCGTGGACCTTCCGCGAAGTCACGTATCAGTGCAACAACCCGGAATGCGGCCACACCTACGTCGTGAACATGGAATTCGCACGCACGCTTTCGCCGTCCGCAACCCCGAACCTGTCGTTGAATCTACCGCTCTCGCCGCACGTGCGCGAGCGCCTCGTGCAGCAGCTCGAGCTACCAGTCTAGCCGCCTAACCCGCTTCCCCGTTTCCCCTCGCATCGTGCCATTGCGGCGCGAGGGGCTTTTTTTACCTGAAGAAAAGGAGTACTGAATGGCCACTCTTGCTTCTGCCCCACTCGTCCTGCCGTTCAACGTCGTCGATCTTCCACTCGAGACGCGCCGCGAATACCTGCGGACGCTCTGGAACGCCGACGTCGACGCCATCGTGTTTCTTGGCGCCGCCCGCAAGCTCGGTTACTCGCTCGGCGGCCGATGGGACGCCGCCGCCGACATGCCCGCGCTTGTTCCGACTATCCGGCTTCTCCACTGATCACGATGCGCGCGCCCCTTTCCGACGTCGAGCTGCGCGCGGCCTGGTCGCACCTACGCATGGTCGGCGACTTCGACACGGCCCCACAGGCAGTTCGGCTTGTCGTGGAATCCGCGGCGCGCGCGATGCAGGACCGCGAACACGCGCGCTTGCTACGCAGCTTCGACGTGAAGCGCTGCGCGGCAAACGACACCGACGACTGATCCATCCGCGCCGGCCGCTGGCGCACACATGAGGAACCACACGATGAAACCCTACGTTTTCGGCGTCGGCGTACTGCTGATGCTCTCTTTTTCGCTCACGGGCATTCACTGCCTGACCGCCGACGTGCTGCGCCTGTTCGATGTACGCCACGCACGCCCCATCGCGTTCGCGATCGGCGTCGCCGCATTGGTCGCCCTGGTCGCGGCGTTGGCCTGGTCCGTTCCGCCGCGGAGGTAAGCCATGACGCTCACGGAATTCTTCGCCGAGATCGGCAACGACCACCTGCGCTTCCAGCTCCTCGAGCAATCCATGACGGATGTCCGCGCCACACGGCGAATAACGCTCGTGTCGTTCACAACAGACGCCATCACGGCGGCCGAAGCAGCACTCGGCGCGGGCCGCGTGGGCCTGATCGTGTGGGCGGATTGCGACGCATATGAACGCGCGACGGCCAAAGCCAACCAGGCCAAGCCCACATAGCGCGGCGTCGGCCGTCGTCGACGAGCTCGAGGCGATCCACTCACGCGCTGTCGCACTGCATCGCTCGATAGCGCATCCACTTTCACGCCGCGCGCACTCCCCGATGCCTCGGGGCGCGGCGTTTTTCCGGGGCGGTCCGCACGACGCCCCGGCTTTTTCGAGGGTGACATGACCCAATTTTCTGAACAACTTCCGGCGGACGACACGAATTCGGAGATCCGTTATCGGAATGCCGTCCGCTACGTGATGTGCCAGCAAATCGCAGAACTCCGAGCGCTGAAACTTCACGGGCACTTCCCGTGGGCGAGTTGTGCACTTCGGATCGATGTCTGTTCGCGCCTAGAAGAGCTCGGCGGCCTCGCCGGGGAGTGGTGAGCATGACGACGACTACTTCGATCCGCTACGAGCTCATGACGACCGCCGGCCTTCGCACCGTAAGCGGCGACCACGTCGTGATTCCGAACGAAGCCGGCGCAACCTTCGGCATTCACATGGAGCGTCACGCGCCAGACGGCCACCCCGAAAAGTGGGCCGTGACGCATCTCGCATCCGGCTTGGCGGCCGGCGTCGGCCCGACGCGCGACGCCGCGATCGCGCACGCGGCCGCGAACCTCGAGCGCAACAAACGCCGGCTGCGCGACATGCTCGACGAAGCCATGACGGCGCGCGCCAATCTGCAAATCGCCGTCCATCGAATCCAACAGAACGAACACGCCATCCTCGGGAGGATTCCCGCATGAAACACGATCCGAACCGCGCGCCGCACGACGTCGCGCTCGCCTCCGCGATCGCCGCGGCCGCCGGCACGCTGCGCTTCGACAACAAGCCGGGCAGCCTTCGGCGGCAATGCATGCTCGGCCTGTTCGTCGCCGCGCTCAGCGACCGCCTCGCCCTCGCCTTCCCCGAGTCCGCCGCCGCACTGAACGCCGTCGTGTTCAGCCCGGCCACGACCGGCAACCCCACCGACCGCACACCGCAGCAACCCAAGTAGCAAACACAGACATGGCCACGATTGACGAACTGAAGCAACACATCGACCTGCGGCATGCCGTTCAACGCTTGCTCCAGAAACATCACGACATCCTCGGAGGTGCCGCAGCATGGCGGACGTAATCACCCCTCAGGACATCGCACTCGCGACCGCCATCGAAGCGGCAGCAGACGGTCTGGATTTCAACAACGACTGTTACAGCTTCGAGCGATTAGAAACGTTCAGCGTGTTTATCGTGCAACTCATCGGCCAGCTATACAAAGAGTTCCCTATCGCCGCCGCCGCGCTCGAACAGATCGACGAGTGCAAAGCAACGCTCGGCAACCCCGTCACCCGCTGGAAACAGACTCCGTAACGATGGCCACGATCGACGAACTGAAACAACGAATCGACCTGCACGACCTCGCCGACCGCCTCGGCCTCAAGCGCGGCCGCGGCGGCGACAAGGCGCTCTATCACTCGCCGCAGCACGAGGATAAGAGCCCGTCCCTGTCGATCTATGTGAATCATCCGAAGCACGGCACCGGCTGGCGCGATCACAGCGCCGACGCCGGCGGCTCGTGCATCGACCTGGTGATCCACGCGCGCGGCGGCACCGTTGCCGACGCGGTGCGCTACCTGCACGACGCCTACGGCATCCCGCTTGATCGGCCGGCACCGGCGGAGCGCCGCGAGAAGTCGACCGTCGAATACATCGCCGATCGCTGCCTCGCCGAGCGCGACCGCGTGCGTGAGTACCTCGGCGGCCGCGGCATTACGGCCGCGGCGATCGACGCCGCGTTCGCCGCGCGCTCGCTCGGCTTCAACACGTGGACGAGTTCGAAAGTCGCCGCCGGCGAAGTCGGGCACGCTGGCCCGGCCGCCGCATTCATCGTGCGCGAGCCGGCCGACGGCCGCGTCGTCGCCGTCGACATGCGCTATGTCGACCCGGCGCTCAATGGCGGCGTCAAGACGCAGACACAGGGCGACAAGGCCGGCTACGGCTGGACCGTCGACGCCCGGCGTCTCGACAAGGCGAAGCGCGTATTCATCGTCGAAAGCGCAATCAACGCGCTGTCGATCGACACCTGCGCGATGCCCGGCGCTGCGGCGCTCGCGCTGCGCGGCCTCGCCAATGTCGACGCGATCGACTTCTCGTCGCTGCGCGGAAAGCAAGTCGTGATCTGCCTCGACAACGACGAGCCGTTCGCGGACGGCCACCCGCGCGCCGGCCGTCGACCAGGGCCGGAAGCCGCGTGGGCGCTTTACGAACGGCTCACGAGCCTCAACATCAGCGCGGTGCTCGTCGACCAAGCCGGCTGGCTCGCCGATCTGGCTGACGGCGAGACGAAACAGCAGCCGATCAACGATGTAAACGACTACCTGCAACTGCGCGGCCCGGCCGAGCTCGCGCGCGCGCTCGAGCAGCTCGAGCCGTGGCTCATTGCCGGCCTGGCGGGCGACGCGTCGCGCCGCGGCCGGCCGCGCATCTATCTGCCGTCGCATGACTTCGCGCAGTACTGGCGCTTCCGCGTGCGGCCCGACTTCACGAGCTACATCACGAAGATGGACCGCAATGACGAGTCAGGCGTAGAAACTCCCGTGATGACGGACCTATGCGGCTTCCGCATCGCTGGCATCAGTCGCGTGTCGGTCGCGAGCGCGACGTCGACGATGACGGGCGACGCCGACCAAGCGCCGACCGTCTACTTCGCCGTGTCCGTGCAGACGCCGCGGCACGGCGCGCAGCTCGTCCGCCGCGTGATGCTCGACGACCAGCTCCACAACGTCGACCAGTGGGGCAAGTTCGGCCCGATCTGGACGCCGGCGCCGTTCAAGCGCATGGTGAACATCCTCGAGCGCGGCGCCGACCTCGGCGCGCGCCACGCCGCAAACTTCGTCGGGCTCGCGTGGCGCGACGGCCGCCTGATCGTCAACGAGGGGCCGGACTGCTACTTCACCGAAGCCGACAAGCAGTGCCCGTATCACAACCTGACGTTCCCGAGCGGCCCGGCCAGCGACGCGCGTCGCGTCATTACGGCCTACCAGACGACGTTCAAGCAGAACGCCGCGACGATACCGCTCGTGTGGGCGCTCGGCGGCCACCTGAAGGCACTGCTCGGTTTCTGGCCGCACATCACGATCCAGGCGAACAAGGGCGCCGGCAAGTCGACGCTCATCAAGCGCCTCGAGCGCTCGCTCGCGTTCACGATGTTCTCCGGGCAGTCGCTGCAAACCGAATTCCGGCTGCTGACGAGCATCAGCCACACGAGCCACCCGGTTGGATGGGAAGAGCTTTCCGCACGTCGACAGGACGTGATCGACAAGGCGGTCGGGCTGTTGCAGGAGAACTACCAGTACACCGTGACGCGCCGCGGCACCGACATGACCGAATACCTGCTGTGCGCGCCCGTGATGCTGGCCGGCGAGGACGTGCCCGTGCGAAGCCTGCTCGGCAAGCTCGTGCGCACAACGCTGACCGGCAAGCGCGGCCCGCTGCTGCCCGACGATCTGCCGCGCTTCCCGGTTCGGCAGTGGCTCGAGTACCTCGCGAGCCTCGACAAGCGCGCCGTGCTCGAGCAGTACGCGACGCTGCGCGACAAGGCGCTCGCGAAGTGCATCGCGAGCGGCGCTGACGACGGCGCGACTCGCATGGCCGCCAACTATGCGGCGGTCGCGCTCGCCTGGCGCTATCTCTGCGAATTCGCCGGCATGGACCCGAGCGAGGGTGGCTTTCCGCATGACCTGATCGCGGAAATGAACGGCCACGTCGCCGAGACGAGCGCCGATCGCGAGCCGTGGGTTTGGATCATGGAAACCGTGCTGTCGGAGATCGACGGCGGCAACTACAAGCACCCGTACACCTTCGATACGGTCGACGGCGAGTTCTGCCTGTTGCTGCGCACGGGCCACGTGATGGACCACCTCGCGCACACGAGCGCGCTGCGCGACAAATGGAACGGGCTGCCTGTGAAGTCCGACCGCGTGTTCAAAGCGCAGCTCAAGCACGCCGGCGTCGTGGTCGGCGAGAAGGAAGTCGAGCGCCGCATTTACACCCGCCGCGTGCCCTACCTCACGCCGGTTTCGCTCGAGCGCCTGGCCGTGTTCGGCCTGCACGTGTCGATCCGCGATGACCTGGCGACCGATGCACTCGAACGGGGGCACGCATGACCCGCTCTCAGCCATCGCGGCCGCCGTGCGGCCGTGCCCCTTCCCTCGTTCATTCCGGCCGCGTAGCGGCCCTGAAATCGGGTTTCCGCTGCGTGCGCCGATGCGCGCAGCAGTCGGCGCACGCCAACCCGCGGCCGCCGCTTGGTTCACTTCCCCCCGTTCCCCCCGCGAGTCGAAACGGCCGGGCAACAGCGCGAGCCGAGAGGAAGCGGGGCCGCGCGGGCGAAATTTTCCACAGCGACCGGGCAGGCAGCGCACGCGAATCGTGGATTTCGACGGCGTCCGCTCGTAAGTCATTGATTCCTGAAGCGAGTGCCGCCGCGAGTCTCCCTCGATTTGCCACGAGTCGAGCCGCTTTTGCCATGAGTCCGGTTTTTGCGCTGGCCGCCGCCGTCCTTCTCTCTCCTCTCTCTATTTCATTGAAAAAGAAAGAGAAAGAAGACAAGGAAGGGCAAGGCATAGGCCGAAACGGACTGCCACGAGTCGCCAGCGTTTTGCCATCAGTTACCGACGCTGCCTATTTTTTAGGCCACGAGTTTTTCGGTATCGCCATGCCTGAATGATGGCAATTGATGGCGAGTAAATTTATTTAAAATCAAATAGTTACATACGAACAGTCACACGCACCATCAATCCATGAATTGCGCTGCGTGTGGTCCCTTTTTGTGACAAGGATTGCGATGCAGAATCTTGAGCGGGCGTCGCCGAGCCCGTGCTACGAAGCGACGATTCCGGTGAACTCGTCACCGCCGTTCCTCACGGACACCGAACTGCGCCGGATTGCCGAACCGCTGCGACAGCCGGCGGCGATCATGCGGTGGTTCAAGCGAGCAGGCTTTGAAGTGAAACAGAAACCGAATGGAATGCCGCTCGTCTCTCGCGTGCATTTCGAACAGGTCATGCGCGGACGGCAACCGTCCTCCGTCAGCGACGAAGCTGACGCCGAGACGGGTTCGCCGAACGCAGCCGCGCTGCTGCGACGATTCGCACGAAGCAATAATAGAAAGGTGTGTTGAATGGGCCGGAAACGGAAAAACAATGATTTGGGGCTGCCTGATCGGGTCTATCCCAAGCATGGGGCTTTTTACTATGTGCATCGGGACGCAAAATGGGAACGTCTCGGCACTGACCTTGCCGAAGCGAAACGTAAGGGCAACCTCTACAACGACCCGGATTCGACGTACGGCACGATGGCGTACTTCCTCGACGAATTCGTAGTGCATTGCGAAAAGCGAGTGCCGCTCGGCTACCTGAAGCCTCGCACGTACGAAGACTACAAACGGGACGTCGAGCCATTGAAGGTGTACTTCGGGCGCATGACGCCCGCGAGCGTCGAGCCCAAGCATGTGGGCGCGTACCTCGACCTCTGCGCGGAAAACGGCCGGCCCGTGCGGGGCAATCGAGAAAAGGCGTGCCTGTCGTCGTGCTTCACATGGCTCATTCGGACCGGCAAAGGTAGCGTGAAAGCCAACCCCTGCTTAGGCGTCAAGCGAAATAAGGAAACCAAGCGCGAACGGTACGTCGAGCACGAGGAGTATCGCGCTGTGTGGACGATCGCCGCGCCTCAAATCCGCGGACTTCTGGACCTGACATATCGAACCCTGCAGCGACCGGAGGACATCATCCTTTGGGGGCCGGCAAACATCGTTCACAAGCGCGAACCGGACGGGTCAGTGCGACGCGTGATCCGCAACGACCAAGGCAAAACCGGCGCAATCGTCGATATCGCCGTGACGCCGGAAATCGACGCGATCCTCGCCGAGCTGAAGGGGCCGGGACCGACACCGGGGCCAGGAAAAACCTGGATTCGTAAACGCAATGGCGACGCCTACACTTACTCCGGCCTGACCTCAATGCTTCACCGTTACATAGGCAAGATCAATCGAAGTCGCGAAGCGAAGGGGCACCGGCCGTTCGAGTCCTTCGGACCGTACGACATGAAGGCTAAGGGCGCGACCGATATGTGGCTCGCCGGCGTTCCGCTTGAACGTATCCAGGTTCTGTGCGGCCATGATTCCGTCACGACGACCGAGATCTATGTGAAGTGTCGCTGGCGGGGAACGGTCGAGCCGAATCGGCAGCAAACCGCCGTCTAATAAAATGCCGAGAACCCCACCGGAGTTGGCACGAATTCGGCCAAACTGGCTGAAAATATTGGACAATGCACGGGCTTAGACCCTTGTGGGATAAGGCTTTGATGGGTCTTCGCGACCAGGACTCTTAATCCGTAGGTCGAGTGTTCGAGTCACTCACGCCCCACCAAGGAATTCGAAGGGTTACAGGCTAGTCGCTTGTAACCCTTTTCTGTTTTGGGCGCTAGCCGAATTGAATGCGGCGAACCGCGCCGTCGTCTTCGGCCGCTAGCGCCGATTGCCTTCCCTCCCACACCGACATCGCGTTCCGAACATCGGCCAAGAGCGCATATGGCCCGTGCCGCCGCTCATGTCCGCGTGCCATCGAGATTCATCCCCCTTCGAGTCACGAGCATTCTCGCCGCGATGGAGGCGAAGCCGCGATTACACAGCGAATATCGCTGGGCGGAACACGCCACGCGCACTCGAAACTTGAGCGATGCATGCAGTCCTCTCGGGAAAGCAACGCGATTCTGTGACTGTCGATATGCGTAATCAGCGGCATCCTGGCTGCTTTCACCAGTGCCCCATGCTAATGGCCCGTCTGCCAGTAGTCGATGGCACTTGAGTGCAGACGCATTTTCCGCGCCGACATGCGCGGCTTTTTTTCGCGTAGCGCATTCGGCAAGTCGCCAGTCATCGCGCGCGCCTTGCGTCATCGAACACGATCCGCGGTCTCTCCACTCAACACCCGATAACACGCCGGCCGCCGATCCCGAAACACGCCCCAGCTTCGCCGTCGATACGCGAGCGCGTCGAGATCGAATTCGGCAGTCACGATCGCCTGGCCTTCGCGATCGCATTCGACGATCTTCTCGCCGTCCGCGCCCGCGATGAACGAACTGCCGTAAAACGTGATCTCGCCCGATTCGCCGCGCTCGACGCCGATCCGGTTGCTCGCGACGAGCGGCATCAGATTCGCAGCCGCATGTCCACATTGCGTGTTCTGCCAATGCGCGCGCGAATCGATCGACGGATCGTGCGGCTCGCTGCCGATCGCCGTCGGATAGAGCAGCATCTCCGCTCCCGCCAGCGCCATCGCACGAGCGCATTCCGGAAACCATTGGTCCCAGCAGATCCCGACGCCAATCCTGCCGTACGCGGTGTCCCATACCTTGAAGCCTGTATCGCCCGGCGTGAAATAGTATTTTTCCGTGTAGCCCGGGCCATCCGGAACGTGCGTCTTCCGATAGACGCCGAGCGCGCGGCCGTCCGCGTCGAAGATCGCGACCGAATTGAATTGCGTCTGGCCGGCACGCTCGAAGAAGCTCACCGGCAGCACGACGCCGAGTTCGCGTGCAAGCGCCGCAAAGCGCGAAAGCCAAGAATGGCCGTCGCACGGCTTCGCGAGCGCGAAGTGGGCAGGGTTCTGGTCGATGCAGAAATACGGCGTCTCGAACAATTCCTGCAGCAGCACGATCTGCGCGCCGCGCGCGGCCGCGTCGCGCACCATGCGTTCGGCGCGCGACAGGTTCGCATCGACGTTCCAGTCGCATGCCATCTGCGTTGCGGCCACGCTCACCCTTCTCATGTCATCCTCCTTACGCTTGACGAAGCGCCGGCCAGTACGGCGCCTGCGCGGCGCGAGCGGCCGTCACCGCATCGCGTTCGCCGTCGCCGAGCGGATGCTGGACGAACCGGTGCGGATCATCGAACGGCGCGCTCCAGCCGACGAACCCTTCGAGCACGCCGAGCGTCGCGATCGGCAGATACGGCAAGCTGTAGCCGCCTTCCTGCAGCATCGCGATGCGTCCGTCGCACACGCTGCCCGCCGCTTGCCGGAGTGCACGCGCCATTTGCCGGAACCCGTCGCGCTGGACGCGCATTCTGCCGAGCGGATCGAATGCGTTCGCGTCCTGCCCCGCCGACACGAGAATCAACTGCGGCGCGAATGCATCGATGAGCGGCAGCACCAGTTCGTCGAATGCGTGCAGGTATCCGGCATCGCCCGTACCGGACGGCAACGGCACGTTCACGTTGTAGCCGGCACCCGCGCCGCCGCCCGTCTCACGCGCCTCGCCGCCGTCGACCGGGAAATTCTCCGCCTCGTGCAACGAAACGAACATGACCGTCGGATCGTCGTAGAACACTTGCTGCGTGCCGTTGCCGTGATGCACGTCCCAGTCGACGATCGCGACGCGTTCGATCCCGTGCGCGGCCTGCGCATGCCGGGCAGCGATCGCGACGTTGTTGTAGTAGCAGTAACCCATCGCAAAATCGGCGCCCGCATGATGGCCCGACGGCCGGATCAGCGCGTATGCCTGCCGCAGCGGCCCCGTCATTACCGTATCGACGGCAGCACACGCAGCCCCTGCCGCGAGCCGCGCGATGCGCTCGGTCGACGCGCTGCCCGCCGCTTCCTCGCCGAGTTGCACCACTTGCTCGCCCGCTACGGCGCAAGCTTCGGCGAGCCGCCTCAGATACTCAGGCCGATGCACACGCAGCAATTGCTCGTCGGTCGCGCTCGCGAACGCGATGCGCGTCAGTCGCTCAGTCATGCCGACCGCATCGAGCAACTGCTTCGTATACGCGAGCCGCAGCGGACTGTCGAAATGCTCGCCGAAATTCAGCGTGCCGTTCGGAACGACGTACACGAGATCGCCTTGCCGATGCGCGAGAAATGCGGGATCGAACAGTAGTCCAGTTGGAATCACTTCGGTCTCCTCGTCAAAATGAAGCCGATCAATGGCCGGTCTTGAACCGGGTCCAGTAGCGTGTCTGCATGCGCATCGCCTGCGGCGGCATCGGCCGTTTTACCCATAGCGTACGCATCGTCGCCGCATCCGGATAGATCGCCGGATTCGACGTGAGTCGCTTGTCGACGAGCGGCGTCGCCGCGCGATTCGGATTCGGATACATCACCTTGTTGCTGATCTTCGCGACGACGTCGGGCCGCAGGATGTAATCGATGAAGCGTAGCGCGTTGTCCACGTGCGCGGCGCCCTTCGGAATCGCCATGCTGTCGAACCAGAACGGCGCACCGCCCGCGGGCAGGCTATAGACGATCTGCAGGCCGTTCTTCGCATCGGCCGCGCGCAGCGCCGCGACGAGCACCGCGCCCGAGTAGCCAGTGACGACGCACACGTCGCCCGTTGCGAGATCGTTCATCACGGGCGTCGCGATGAATTGGCGGATCGTCGGCCGGATCTTCTTCATCATCTGGAGCACCGCTTCGTAGTCGCGCGGATCGGTCGTATTCGGATCGCGGCCGATGTAGCGCAGCGCCAGCGGAAACACTTCGCTGCCCGCATCGTTGAAGGCGATCCCGCAGCCCTCGAGCTTCGTCGCATACGCGGGGTCGAAGATCAGATCGAGCGTGTTCGCGGGCAGCGGGCCGCCGAGCGCCTGCTTCACCTTCGCAACGTTCAGCCCGAGTCCGAACGTGCCCTGCATGTACGGCACGCTGTACTGGTTGCCGGGATCGACTTCGGCCGCGCGCGCGACGATCGCGGGATCGAGATTGTTCAGATTCGGCAGCTTCGATTTGTCGAGCTTTTGATAAAGGCCCGCCTGAATCTGCCGCGCGAGAAAGTCGTTCGACGGAAACACGAGATCGTAGCCGCTGTTGCCCGTCGTCAGCTTCGTTTGCAGTGCTTCGTTGCTGTCGTAGACGTCGAGCCGCACCTTGATGCCCGTCGTCTTCTCGAAGCCGGCGATCGTGTCGGGCGCGAAATACTCGGCCCAGTTGTAGATGTTGAGCACGTTGCCGTCCGTCGCATGCGCGGCGGGACACACGAGCGATACGAGCACGACGACGATCCACGCGATACGCTTCATCGATCTCTCCTTTGACGACGCCGAACGGGATTCCGGCCGCTCGCCGGCCGCGCCGCCGACCGTTCCATTTGTGATCGTAAGTAGAGAAAAAAAACGATTCGTGATCTTATTACGCACATCGCTTGTGCCTTTGAGGAAAGAATGCGGCGAATCGATCTGCTGTCCGCGCTCGAGACCTTCGTCTGCGCAGTCGAGGAAGGCAGTCTCAGCCAAGCGGCGCGCAAGCTCGCGAAAACACCGTCGGCGGTAACGAAAGCGATCGCCGGACTCGAAGCGACACTCGGCGTACAACTGCTCGAGCGCACGACGCGCCGGCTCGTGTTGACGGAAGGCGGGCGGCTCTATCTCGCGACCGCAACCGACGTGCTGCGACGGCTCGCGGACGGCGCGCGGCAGCTGTCCGAGCACGATGACGAGCCGCGCGGCTTGCTGCGCATCACGGCCGCGCACTCGTTCGGCCATGCGATTCTCGCACCGCTCTGCACACCGTTTGCGCAGGCGTTTCCGCGCGTGCGGATCGAACTGTCGCTGTCCGATCATTACGTCGACATCGTCGGCGAAGGCTTCGACCTCGCGCTCAGAATGGGCAATTACGATCTGCCGAGCCAGATCGTCAAAACGATCGGATCGAACCGCAGCTTGTTGTGCGCGAGTCCTAACTATCTCGCGCGACGCGGCCGGCCCGTCGCGCCCGCCGATCTCGCGCAGCACGATTGCGTGATCTACCGCCACCCGACGCTCGCCAACACCTGGACGTTCGATCGCGACGGCACGCGCGAACGCATCAAGCCGAAAGGGCCGCTCGCCACCGACAACTACGCCCTCGCGCTCGCCACGACGCTCGACGGCGCGGGCGTGCTGCCATGTCCGCAGTGGAGCGTCGTCGACGCGCTCGAAGCCGGCCGGCTCGTGCCGCTTCTCACTGCATGGCGCTTCGGGAGCGCGTCGTTCGGCGAGGATCGGATCTGCGCCGCCTATCCGTCGAGCCGGCGCGGCTCGACGAAGCTCCGCCGGCTCATCGAGCGCGTCGAGGCGAAGCTCGCCGACAGCGAAGCGCGCGTCGCGCGCGTGCTGGGCGAAGCGATTTGCACCGATCTCGCGCTCCGTTGACGAGGGTCAACGGTCTTTTTCCCGCGCTCCCTACAGTCGAAGCGCAAAGCGCCCGCACTCGCCCGTTAACGTGCGTCAATCCGCATCTGCAAGCCGCGTGCAGATTGGATACGCTTGTATGCGTCGCATGCCGCGAGCGACGCGCCGAGCGCGTCGACGCAGCAGCGTTTCGGACCCCATACGGCCCGCCGCGCGGCACCGGCTCGCCGCCGCTCGATCGCGAGCGGCCTGTCCGGCACGTGCGGCGAGCCCATTCGTCCCGGAGACATCGTCATGGAAGATGCTTACGCACGGCGCGCGCTGCTGCTGCATCTCGGCAGCGTGCTGCAAATCCTGAGCCGGCTCGAACAGCAGAAGCCCGACAGCCTGTCGATCGAAGCGCTGCTCGCGACGAACGGCATGCTCGCCGACGTGCCGCTCGTCGAGTACGTCGTGCAGGACATGACCGTGCGCGAGTTCGAAGCCCGCGTACTGCGCTCATTCTGCCTGTGGCCGCAACTGCTGCTCGAAGATCCGCTCGACTACGGCGCGCTCGCGCTGCCCGTTCGCAAGCACCTGTTCGCGGGCAACGACACCGGCTGGAAAGCGTACGCGTCGGCGCTGCGCGAAGCCGCGCCTGGCTTCGGCACCGCGAGTTCGTACACCGCCGAGCCGCATGAGGCCGAGCCGGACTTCGCCGACGAACGCGACGCCGACGCCGAGGCCGGCGATATTCCCGTCGAGCCCGGCGCCAACGACGAAGACGACGGCCGCTTGCGCGAGCGTGCGGCGGCCAGCATCGAGAGTGCGGCACCGGGCGCCGCGCGCATACGCCGCGAATCGTACGAATAACGTCGCCATCCGTTCGTCGAAGGCGCAGCCCGACGTGCAATCGATAAGGCTTCCGAACCTGTTTCGATCGCGTCGGCACGCATTTTGCGGCTACATGAGCACGGCCCGCCATTGAAATTGCGCGGTCCGCCACCACATGCAGGCCTGTAAAGCCCATCGGCGCGGACGGGCGTCCGCGGCAAGCCGACGAGCCTGGCTCGACGGACACGCTCCGTCACGACACACCGCGGCCCGATCCGCGTTTGCCATGAAAGTCTCAGAGCGCGACGTGCGCTACGAACAGGGCATCGATCGATTGCTCGAACTTGCCGGCGCCCACGACGACGCGGCATACGCCGATGTGGGCGACGAGCTCAGCGGCGCGTCGTCCGCCGTGCTCGAGCACGACCTCGGCGATCTCGGCCACCTAGACCATCACGCAACCGATGAAAGCGGCGGCCCCGCGTCGTTCGACGACAAGCTGGCGCGGTCCGCGCGCGCCGATGCCGATTGGCACGGCGACGCAGAATCGCATTCGTCCGAACGAAGCGACGACACCGCGATCTCGACGGATCCGCTCGCCCTCTTCGTGCGCCGGATGCACGCGGTGCCGCTGCTGAATCACGCGCAGGAAATCGCGCTCGCATCGGAAATCGAAGCCGGCCGTCAGCACGTGCTGCAGGCGCTCGCCGATACGCTCGATCTTCTCGATCTGGCGTCGCTGCCGGACGAGCCGGCGCTCACCCGTGCGCGCGCCGCGCTGCAGCGTGCGCGCGCCCGCGGTGACGAGGGGGTGCGCGCGTTCGCCCGTGCGCGCAAGCAGGCATACGCCGCCCTCGATGCCTACGGCTGGCCGTCGACCGAGATCGACGCGGTGCGGCGCGCGATGCATCGCACGCCGGCGCCACCACCGAAGGGCAACGCGAGCGCGCTGCGCGCCGCCGCGCACGCGTTTGCCGAAGGCGAGGCGCGCATCTCGGCCGCGACCAGCAAGATGGCCGAAGCGAACCTGCGGCTCGTGCTGTCGATCGCGCGCAAGTACGCGTCGCGCGGTCTCGATCTCGCCGATCTGCTGCAGGAAGGCAATCTCGGCCTGCTGCGCGCAATCCAGAAATTCGAATATCGGCGCGGCTTCAAGTTCTCGACGTATGCGACGTGGTGGGTTCGTCAGGCGATTTCGCGCGCGGTCGCGGACCGCGCACGCACGATCCGCCTGCCGGTTCACGTCGGCGATCAGGCGCGCCGCGTGCGCAAGATCGCCGATCGGATCAAGCAGCGCAGCGGCGCCCGGGCGTCGCTCGCGGAACTCTCGGAGGCGACCGAGCTGTCGACCGAGCGTCTGCGCGCGGTGCTGCAACTGCCGCACGAGCCGCGTTCGCTGAACGCGCCGCTCGGCGACGACGATCAGGCCGAATTCGGCGACCTCGTCGAGGATGCGTCGACGCCGAGCCTGTTCGACGCGCTGGCCGGTGCGCAGATGCGCGACGTCGTCGCGTCGCTGCTGAAAACGATGTCCGCGCAGGAAGCCGACGTCCTGCGCCGGCGCTTCGGCATCGGCGGCGACGAGCCATGGAGCTACGAGCAGATCGCCGCGCAATCGGGGGTATCGCGCGAGCAGATCCGCCGCATCGAGAAGCGCGCGCTGCAGACGCTGCGCGTGACCGCCGAAGCGTGCAACGCGCACGACTTCCTCGACGTGCAGCCGTAACCGCCGCTCGCCTTGCCTTGGGTCAGACGCTGAACCGATTCAACGTATACGCGCGATACGCGGCGACGAACGCGTCGAACGATCCGGCGTTCTTCCCTTCGAGCTCCGTCTGCTCCGCGAGCGAGCGCTCGGCGAGCGCCTGAGCGTCGCGCGTCGCGGTCTCGTCGAGCGGGCGGCTGCGGAAGTACGCCGCATGCGCTTCGCTTTGCGCGCGCGCAAACTCGATGAACGACTGCCCGTTCGCGCGCATCGCACGCAGCACGCGTGCGGACGGCGTGCGCTCCGGATCGTCGAGCTTGGCGCGCTGCGCGGCGATCGCGCGCGCGTGCGCGTCGCCGCCGCGAATTTCGTCGAGCACGCGGCCCGCCGCTTCGATCTGCGCGAAGAGCTCGTCGGCCCATGCGCGCATCGGCACCGCCGCGCCGTCGCGCGTCAGCTCGAGCCCAGGCTTGCGTCCTTCCATCGTCACGCGGCCGAAGTTCGCGTTCGACTCGCGATACGCATCGCACGTGAGCGGCGCGCTATCGTCGAGCGCGCAGACGAGCAGATACGCATCGATGAAGCGCGCGGTGTCGAGCGAGATGCCCGTCGGCTCGAACGGGTCGATGTCGAGGCAGCGCACCTCGATGTACTGGACGCCGCGCGACGCGAGCGCGTGCAGCGGCCGCTCGCCCGAGTACGTGATGCGTTTCGGCCGGATCGTCGAGTAGAACTCGTTCTCGATCTGCAGCACGTTCGTGTTGATCTGAATCCAATCGCCGTCGCGGTGCGTGCCGATCGCTTCGTACGGCGGATACGGCTCGCTGACCGCCTTCGACAGCGCGTCGAGATAGCCCTGCAGCGTGTTGTAGTCGGCCTCGAGCGCCGACTGCGCGGTCGTGTTCGAGTAGCCGAGGTCGCTCATCCGCAGGCTCGTCGCGTGCGGGCGGTAGAGCGTCGCGGCGTCGAACGTGTCGAGCTTGTGCGGGCGGCCGCGCAGGAAACCGAGATCGAGCGCGGGCGACGCGCCGAACAGATACATCAGCAGCCAGCTCGTGCGGCGGAAATTGCGAATCTGCGCGAGATAGCGCTCGGATTGGTAGTCGACCCTGTTCGCGGTCGAGCCTTCCGCCTCGTGCAGCCGCCGCCAGACTTCTTCGCTCAGCGAATAGTTGTAGTGGATGCCCGCGATGCACTGCATCGTGCGGCCGTAGCGATATGCGAGGCCGCGCCGGTAGACGGTCTTCAGGCGCCCGATGTTCGACGTGCCGTAGTCCGCGATCGGGATTTCGTCGTCGGCAGGCAAGAGGCCCGGCATCGAATCCGTCCACAGCATCTCGTCGCCGATCGACGCATAGACGTAGCGATGCAGCTCGTCGAGCCGCTCGAGCGTTATCGCGGCGTCACGCTCCGCGGGCGTGATCAGTTCGACCAGCGCTTCCGAATAGTCGGTCGTGAGCGACGGATGCGTGAGCGCCGATCCGAGTGCGCGCGGATGCGGCGTGAACGCGATCATGCCGTCGCGCGTCACGCGCAGGCTTTCCTTCTCGATGCCGCGCAGGCCGTCAGGCAGTTGCTCGCGCGTCGGGCTCGTGCTCAACACGGCAAGGCGTTGCTGTAGCAAGTCTGTCTGGCGGGAAGTCATGTTGTTCGGCATCGATGCAAGTGCGGGCTCGGCAACCCGCGACGCGCGCGGACCACCTGGCGGGATTTGACAGTAGCGGGCACTTTAACATCTCGCCGAAAGGCTCGCTCGACCTGCCCTCCGGCGTTGCCCGACGATTCGCGCCGGCCGTGCACGGCCCGCCGTCTACCCGCCTCGCGCCGCGCCGGCGCGGTCGGCGATCTCGTTCCACAGATGCATCGCCGCGTACGCACGCCACGGCCGCCACGCGTCGGTCCGGCGGCGCTGGCTCGCCGGACGGTCGAGCGCGGGATCGCGTGCGGCGATCGCCTGCATCAGCACGAGATCGGTCGCCGGCCACGCATCGGCGTCGCGCCACGCACGCATCGCGACGTATTCGACGGTCCACGGACCAATTCCCGGCAGCGCGAGCAATGCGGCGCGCACGCCGGCCGGGTCCGTTGCGTACGCGTCGAGCGGCACGTCGCCCGCAGCGACCGCGCGCGCGACGCCCTGCAGCGCGGCGACGCGTTTGCCCGGCATCCCGATACGCGACAAATCGCACGCGGCGAGCGCGGCGGGTTCGGGGAAACGCCAGCCGACCGGGCGCTGCGCATGGTGGGCGAGTTGCTCGCCTGCGCGCTCGACGAGCCGCCCGACGATCGTCGTCGCCGCTTTCACGCTCACCTGCTGGCCGACGATCGCGCGCACGATCAGTTCGAAGGTCGACCACGCGCCCGGCACGCGCAGGCCCGGCGCGGCGTCGACGAGTGGCGCGAGCCAGGCGTCGCGCGCGAAATGCGCGCCGATCGCCGCGGGATCGGCATCTAGATCGAACATCGTCACGAGCCGCGCGGCGAAACCGTCGTCCAGACGCCGCGCCGCATCGCCCTCGATGAGCGCGACGAGACAGCGCTTGCGCGAATGCTTGCGTACCGTCAGCACACCCGCCGCGCCGCGATGGTCGAACGTGCGCAGATACGCGCCGCCCTCGACCGCCTCGACGCCCGGAATCGCGCGCCCCGCGAAGAAACGCAGCACGCGCGGCCAATCGTATGGCGATTTGAACGGCAGCTCGAGCGCGACGCTGCCGGGCCGCGCGGCGGCCGACTCGGACGCGGCGCTCAAGCTGCGTCGTCCACGGCGAGCGCGACGGGCTCGCCCGCCGCGCGTTGCGCTTCGGCGTCGAGGAGCGCCGCCTTGCGCGGCAATCCCCATCGATAGCCGGCGAGCGAGCCGCCTTTCTGCACGACGCGGTGACACGGAATGGCGAGCGCGACCGGGTTCGACGCGCACGCGCTCGCGACCGCCCGCACTGCGCGCGGCGCGCCGAGTGCCTCGGCGATCTGCGTGTAGCTGCGCGTCTCGCCGTAAGGAATCCGACGCAATGCATCCCACACGCGCTGCTGGAACTCGGTGGCGGCGAGGTCGAGCGGCAGCTCGAAGCGTCGGCGCGTGCCGTTCAGATACGCGTCGACCTGCGCGACGAACGGCGCGATCCGCTCGGGCGACTCGACGAGCTCCGCGTTCGCGAACGCCGCCTTCAGCTCGTCGACGAGCGCCGCCGCAGCGTCGCCGAACGCAATCTTGCAGATGCCCTTGCGCGTCGCCGCGACGAGCACGACGCCGAGCCGCGTGTCTGCGGCCGCGTACTCGATCCTCAGTCCGGCGCCCTTGCGGCGGAACGCGGACGGCGACATGCCAAGCTCGCGCGGCACCGACTCGTAGAGCCGCGACGACGAGTTGAAGCCTGCGTCGACGGCCGCGCGCGTGACGGCGACGCCGCTTTGCAGCGCGTCGCGCAACGCGGCGCCGCGCTGCGCGGCCTGATATTGGCGCGGCGACACGCCGACGACGCGCTTGAAGAGTCGCTGCAGATGGAACGGACTCACGTGGACGGCGTCGCTTAGCTGTGCGAGCGTGAAGCGGTCCTGACGATGGGCGTCGAGCACCGCGCACGCGCGATTGACGATTTCGAGCTCGCGCGGCAGCCCTTCGGGCTGGCAACGCTTGCACGGACGGTAGCCGGCCGCACGCGCGGCGCCCGTGTCGGCAAAGAACGACACGTTTTCGCGCTTCGGCAGCCGCGACGCGCACGACGGCCGGCAGAACACGCCCGTCGTCCTGACCGCGTAGCAGAACGCGCCGTCGGCATCGGCGTCCCGCGCGACGAGCGCGGCCCAACGCGCGTCGTCGGTCGAATAGGCTGGCTTCTTCATCATGACCTCGCAAAGGCGGAACGGATGCCTGTCACTGTAGACGTCGATTCCGACGCCTACGCGCTGATTCTTGCGCTCTCATTCGTACTGCTGACACACGAACGTCACACAATCATCCGATTCATGCCGCAACCGCGCGCGGGCACCGCATCGGCCCTATTTTGTTGCGGTGCGGATGCGACAGATTGCCGTCCTGACGTTTTTTTACACAAAGAATATTGCGTCGCACCATCCGGATGTGTATAGTTGGACCTGTCTCCTCCATGTCTCCTCCTGATATGGATTAAGCCCGTTCGAACACGAACGGGCTTTTTTTCGTCCGTCGATTTTGCACCGTCCGTCCGCGCGTCGCACGGACCGCCTACACTCGGTAAGACTTCCTCCCAAAGGAGACGTCCCCGATGAAATTCCATATCCACGAGATCGATCACGTGGTGCTGCGTGTCGCCGATCTGGCGGCGATGACGCGTTTCTATTGCGACGTGCTTGGCTGCCACGTCGAAAAAGAGCAGCGGGATTTGGGGCTCGTCCAGCTGCGCGCCGGGCGCTCGCTGATCGACCTGCTCACGGTCGGCGCGTCGATCGACCGGCCGGACAGCGGGGCGCCGGGAAAGGGCCGGAACATGGACCACCTGTGCCTGCGCGTCGAACCGTTCGACGCGGCCGCGCTGCACGCGCATCTCGCCGCGCACGGCGCGCGGCCGGGCGACGAAGCGCGGCGCTACGGCGCGGACGGCTACGGGCCGTCGATCTATCTGTTCGATCCAGAAGGAAACATGGTCGAGCTCAAGGGGCCGCCGGAGGCCGTCGCGCCCTGAGCGCGGGGGCACAATCTAGCGAACCGGGGGCCGGAAGCGGAACCGAACACCCTGACTTCGCTCCGGCTGACGCCCGGCCACCCATCCCCGCGCGCCGCGCGCCGCATCGCCGTCCGCTCAGGCGTCTTCGCGCGCTTTCAACACAGTCCACTCGATCGCGACCGGATCGTGCGTCGCGCTCGACAGCCACGCGGCACCATCCTGGATCGTGCACTGCAGACGCATCGTGCGCTCCGCGATGCCGCCCAGCGCGGCCGCGACGCCGTCGGCCAGCGACGCCACCTGCACATTGCGCAGCCGCTCAACCTTGCCGCGCGCACCCTGCCACCAGATGTCCGACGTGCGGCCGCCGTACGCAATCACGTTCACCTGGTCGGCGCGGCCGCTCGCTTTCGCGATGCGGCGCTCGTCGGGCTGGCCGATGTCGATCCAGGTCTCGATCGCGCCTGTCAGGTCCTTTTGCCAGAGATCGGGCTCATCGGTGTCCGACAACCCCTTGCAGAACTCGAGCCGCTCGTGCGCGAACAGCGCGAACGCGGCGATGCGCACCATCATCCGCTCGTCCGTCTCGGACGGATGACGGGCGATGGTGAGCGAGTGATCGGCATAGTAGTGCCGGTCCATGTCGGCGATTTGCAGCTCCGCCTTGTAGATCGTCGATTTGAGCGCCATTCAGCATCGGGCCCCATGCGGGCTGTTGATTCGGGTTGGGGCGTGATGATACCGAATGCGCGATGGCCGCGCGACGCTGCGCGAGCGGCACCGAAGGCGGCGGTAAACGCGGCACGGCCCGACACGCGCCGGGCCGTGAGATCTCGCCACACCCGGGCCGTGCCCGAGCGCGCCATCGGAAGCGAATGCGGCCGCGTTACTGCTTGACGAAGCGCGAGTCGGCCCAGAGACCTTGCTGGTCGCTGTTCTCCGCGCTCACGAACTGCACGTCGCCATTGTCGACGCTGACGATCCGGAAGCGCTGGCCCTCCGGCACCGACAGGCAGCGGTAGTCGTCGAAATACTGCTGCTTCGCCTGCGAGTGGCCGTCGCGCTCATGATTCAGTACGGAATCCAGATTGTCTTTCGACAAGCATCCCCAAGCATTCTTGGTAAGCTGGATTTCCTGTTGCGGCTTGAGCGACGCGTCGCCGCTCGCCTGCGCCACCGAAAATGCAACGATACCGCTCGTCAACATCAGAAAAAGGCCGGTTCGCTTCATCATGTCGTGTCTCCCACTCGCTCGGGTCATGAGCTCGGGTTAGCTATGTATTTAAAGGCTTGCGTCGACCCGTACTTTGTCATACTAGAAGATGCGAAGGCGATCTCAAGCACATTCGTTGTGCGACCGCAATAGCGACGAATTGCCGCACCCGCCGCGCAGCTTCGTTTGTGGAGCGCGCTGTCGCGCCCGGTCGCGGCACGAATGCGCTTTCCGGATGATTCGGATGCCCAAAAGTCTTGCCCTACAAGCCTTTCAGTCGCGCGCGGTTTCCCATGATGAACGAGTTGGATAATTCAAAAGGAGCCGGTTGGCGATTTGATGCATCGCACATAAAGTCGTCGAAAAATATCGCGCCGCCGCATGGCAATTTTTCTGATCTGCGGAATACAAGAAAAATGCCAGGTGCTTTCGCACCTGGCATTCGTTCCGTCGCCACAAGCGCCATACCCTGACGGGCGTGGCGCTACGGTGTACACGCCGGCCGGCGTTATTCGCGGCCGCGCAATTCCGCGCTCGGCTGGGCGACGAAATAATTGGGCTGGAAAATGCACATTCTCAATGCGTTGTGATACTGGCCATTGCCGAAAAATTCTTCGATCAATTCGGCCTCGTGCTGGAAACCGCATTTCTCGTAAACCCGAATCGCCGCGGCATTCGATTTGTCGACGATCAAATACAGCTTGCGCAGGTTCAGTACCTTGAACGCATATTCGACGGCGAGCCGGGTCGCGCGCGTCGCGTACCCGCGTCCCTGCCGGTTCGGCGCGATGATGATCTGGAACTCGCCGCGACGATGGATGTAGTCGAGCTCGATCAGCTCGACGAGACCGACGAGCTCACCGTCCGGATCGACCGCGACGAAGCGGCGCTCGCGCTGGTCGTGCACGTGCTGGTCGTATAGCTGCGACAGCTCCGTGAACGTTTCGTACGGCTCTTCGAACCAGTAACGCATGATCTTCGCGTCGTTGTTCAGTTCGTGGACGAAACGGAGGTCTTGACGCTCGAGCGGTCTCAGCGCGAGCGTATGTTGTTCGTTCTGGATTTGCATGGTGTGGTTGTCCTTGAGTCATTCGGGAGACTGCGTGCGGGCGGTATGGACACCCGGGCAAGCGCGGAGTGCGTCGAGGGATGCATCGACGGAAAATGACTGCGGGCTTTGGTACAGAGCCTAAAATGAATCGAGGGTTCCCGCCCCCGCGATGGAGGCTATCGTGATCGAGCAAGTGATACTGGGCGTTTTTCTCGTACTGCCGCTTCTCATCGTCGCGGTGCTGTACTCCGACGAACTCTGGCAGGAGCACCGCCTGCAGCATCCGCGCGACGAGCACGCGCCGCATATCGACTGGCGCCATCCGTGGCGCATCCTGCGGCGAGGGCATTGACGACGTCGAGTCGTCCGCGCTCCGGCCGCGCGGATTTGCCGCATCGCATGCGAAAGGACATCCGCCGCGCATCGGCACGGCGGTGGCAAAGAACGTACGGCGCGCACGCATGATTCCATTTGATACGCCGAATCCGATGGCAAGCCAGGTTCGGCGTTTGCTTGTGCCGCATCCCACGTCGCGCGCGAACCGACGCGCGACATCCGATTCGAACTGCAGCAGATCGTCCGGCCGTTGCGGCCCGGCACACAAAAAGGCGCCCGAAGGCGCCCTTGGTCCGCGAAATCGCGTACTCAGCAGTTTCCTTTCTTCGCCTGTCCCGGCGGGCAGAAGCCGTTGCCCGGGCCGCCCTGCGGCGCCATGATGACACCGGGTTGATCCGGCGCATAGACCGCGCAGCCGCTCAGGACACCTGCGGAAACCGCCAATGCGATGATGATTTTCTTCATGTTGTTTCCCCGTTGATGGTGGAAGCGGAAGGGGTCGCGCCCCTTCCCTTCGTTTTACCGACGATCAGAACCCGAAATTGACGTTCGAGACCGAGCCCGTGCTGATGTTCACCGGCTGCTGCTGCGTCGCGCCATTCGCCGCATCGGCTTCGATCGTGTACTGGCCTGCAGCGGTCGGCACCGCCCCCATCACGACCGGCAGCGAACCCGAGTACGTGCCGATGATCGGCGCCGCGGTCGGCAGTGTCAGCGCGTAGGCGCCGGTATCGAGATTCGCGTTCGTCGACGCAACCTCATAAGGCAGCGAGTTCACCATCTGCAGTGCACGCAGGATCGCGTCCGCGCTCACAATCGCGTTACTGTGCGACGTGAAAGACGCGTGTGCACAACTCGGTGCGAAATTCGTGCTCGCGGGGGCGACCGCGCGTGACATCCTCATGTGGCATCTGCACGATATCAGAGCCCCCGTCGCCACGCGCGACGTGGACGTCGCTGTGTGCGCCGTTAGTTGGGAGTCCCACGACGCGCTAATCGAACTGTTGGTGCAAACGCAGCGCTTCAGGCGTCATTCCAAGCAGCAGAAGCTGCTGTTCAAGCGCAGCGCGGACGACTACGAAAGTGAGCTCGACATTGTGCCCTTCAGTCAGATCGAGGGCCCGCCGGGCGAGATCCACTGGCCCCCAGATGGCGACATCGTGATGACGGTTCTTGGGTTCCAAGAGGCGGTCGATACCGCGCAACCGGTGAGCATCGGTGAAGGTCTTGTCGTGCCCATCGTAACGCTGCCGGCGTTCGTCCTGCTCAAGCTCATCGCGTGGAAGGACAGGCGACTGACGAAAAATACGGACTCCGTGGACCTGCTGTTCGTCCTGCGCAACTACGTCGATGCCGGAAATATCGAGCGAACCTACGAACAGGCGACGGACCTGCTCACGGCCGCGAACTTTGATGTGAGCCTACTCGTACATTCGCTTGAGGACATTCCGTGTGGCGAGCGCCATTTTCGGCGCGCCGCGCTTCTTGATTCGATCGCAGATCGCGAGCACATCACCGGGCGTCACATCTGAAACGGACTTGCCGCCGATCGCGGGGTAGATGTCCTTCTCAAGCGCCCGCTTTGTCGTCCGCAGGTACTCCTCGGACTGCCGGCTATCTGCTGCTCGATCCAGTACGCGCCGAACTCTCGCACCGTGTCGAGGCTCTTCACCGCGCCTCGGTCCTTTCGAGCGTCTGCGACCGGCGACACGCCGCTCGCCACAATCTCCGCGTAACGCCGCGCCCGTTCCCGCGCGATGGTCAAGCTCACCGCCGGATACTCGCCGATCGTGACCACGGGCTGTTGCTTTCCATGCAGGGAATACCGATAGCGCCAGAACTTCGAGCCGGAGGCCATCACTTCGAGCACTAGGCCGCCACCGTCCGACACGGTGTAGCGGGCCGTCTTCGGCTTGAGACTCTTGATACGCGTGTCGTTCAGGGGAATTGAGATTTTCGGCATGACGTTAGTACTCAGCGGAAAGTACACAGTCGATTTGTGTACTGAAATGTGTACTAATAAAGCGTGGCTATCAATTGTGAAAGCTTGGCGAACTTTGGAGGAACGCCCAAACCAGACAATGGATTTCGGCGTTTTTCTTGCGAACCTTTGCCGTCGCTCGGCAACTGATTATTTGCCGATGCAAAACCGACTAAAGATCACCCCCAACAAATCATCAGAAGTAAACTCCCCGGTAATCGAATTGAGCTGCTCCTGCGCGAGCCTCAGTTCCTCGGCGAAGAGATCCAGCGCCTGAGCATTCTGATCCGCATGCTCGGTCGCCCGCGCGAGATGCGCCTGCGCCGCGCGCAGCGCGATCAGATGGCGCTCGCGCGCGAGGTACACGCTTTCCGCGCCCGCCTGCCACCCGGCGATCCGCAGCAACTCGCCGCGCAGCAAATCGATCCCGTCGCCGCGCTTCGCAGACAGCCGCACTTCGCACACCTCCGCGCCGTCTTCTGCGCCGCCCACCCGCACCACCGACGCCGGCGTGCCCGTCAGATCCGCCTTGTTCAGCACGCGCACGACCGGCACCCCGGCCGGAAAACGCGCGGCAATCGCTCGGTCGTCGGCGCTGAGCCCACTGCGCGCATCGAGCAAATGCAGCACGACGTCCGCCCGCTCGATTTCGCCCCACGTACGCGCGATGCCGATCTTCTCGACCTCGTCCTCCGTCTCGCGCAGCCCCGCCGTGTCGATGATGTGCAGAGGAATGCCCTCGACCTGGATCGTCTGCGCGACTTTGTCGCGCGTCGTGCCGGCGATCGGCGTGACGATCGCGAGCTCCGCGCCCGCAAGCGCGTTCAATAGCGACGACTTGCCGACGTTCGGCTGCCCCGCGAGCACGACCGACAGCCCCTCGCGCAGCAGCGCCCCCTGCCGCGCATCGCCGAGCACGTACGCGAGCCGCTCTCGGATGTGCGCGAGCTTGCCGCGCGCATCCGCAGCCTCCAGAAAGTCGATCTCCTCCTCCGGAAAATCGAGCGTCGCCTCGACGAGCATCCGGAGTGCGATCACGTCGTCGACGAGCGCGTGGATGTCGCGCGAGAACGCGCCGTCGAGCGACCGGCCGGCCGAGCGCGCAGCGGCCTCGGTGCTCGCCTCGATCAGATCGGCGACGGCCTCGGCCTGCGCGAGGTCGAGCTTGTCGTTCAAGAACGCGCGGCGCGTGAATTCGCCCGGCTCGGCGAGCCGCAAGCCGTACGCGCGCCCCGCGTCGAGGCAGCGCTGCAGCACGAGCTGCAGCACGATCGGGCCGCCGTGGCCTTGCAACTCGAGCACATGCTCGCCGGTATACGAGTGCGGCGCCGGGAAATAGAGCGCGATGCCGCGATCGAGCGGCTCGCCGGCGTCGTCGAGAAACGGCACGTAGGCCGCATGACGCGGCGCGAGCCGCGAGCCGCACAGCGCGTCGCTCAGCGCGAGCGCCGCCGCTTCTCCGGCGCGCCCGAGCGAAATGCGCACGACGCCGATTCCGCCCCGGCCTGACGCGGTGGCAATGGCGACGATCGGATCGGAATCAGTGGCGAGCATGGCGATAAATCTGAAATAAATGAAATGGAAATCAAAAAACGGAGATATCTTTGAATGCCGAATTGTAGCCCGGCTGCGCAATACTATTGCGCAGACTACGTTCCACCCCGCCATTTTCCGCAATTTTCTATTTATCTTAGTTGCGCTAATCAATTCATGTGATGAATATCCGGCGCGTCGCCGACGAAACGACCTCGACCGCCAATCAGCAAGCATGAGCGCACTCACACGCGGCCGCAACCTCTGGCATCCACCAGTTAAACAGTCACTCAGTTGGGCTAAACATAACCTAATTGGTTGTCTTCCTGACGGCAGTCGAACTGCACAATCTGGCCATGCCGACACTCGAAGAAAAAGCGGCGTTCACCGAACGTCTCAAATTCGCCTTGTTGCGCAGCCCAGAAAAAGTGACCGGCGCGACGGAACTCGCTTTGCATTTCAATTTGCGTCATCACGGCGAGCATCCGGTTTCTCCGCAAACTGCGCACAAATGGCTGACGGGCCGCACGATTCCAACACCTGACAAGCTTCGCACGCTTGCCGAGTGGCTGCGGGTCGACCTGCATTGGCTGCACTACGGTCCGCCGCCGAGCGCGGCGCGCACGACGCCGCAGCCGCTGCCGCGCGACGAAAAATATCCGCCGACGCCGGAGACGATCGAGCTCGCGTCGAAGATCGAGGCGCTATCGCCGCATCACCGCTATCTGGTGCAGGAGTTGATCGAACAGTTCTACGGCGATACCTCAAAGCGCTGATCGCGCGCCGCCGGCCTCAATGAAAAAGCCGCCTGATCAACAGGCGGCTTTTTCGCATCCTCGATCGAAACGATGCACGACCCCACGACCACTCGGCGCGGCTCGATGAACCCAAAAAAGGGGCGAACTGCGTCGCCCCTTTTTCAATCAGCCGAGCGTCAACTCGCCTTTTTCTTCGCCGCGGCGCCGCCGAGCGTGCGCGTGATGTAGTACTGCTGCGCGATCGACAGCACGTTGTTCACCACGTAGTACAGCACGAGGCCGGCCGGGAAGAAGAAGAACATCACCGAGAACGCGATCGGCATGAACATCATCATCTTCGCCTGGACCGGGTCCGGCGGGGTCGGATTCAGCTTCGTCTGCACGAACATCGAGACGGCCATCAGCACCGGCAGGATGAAGTACGGATCGCGCTGCGACAGATCGTGAATCCACAGAACCCACGGCGCGCCGCGCATTTCCACCGATGCGAGCAGCACCCAGTACAGCGAGATGAACACCGGGATCTGGATCACCACCGGCAGGCAGCCGCCGAACGGATTCACCTTCTCGGTCTTGTAGAGCTCCATCAGCGCCGCGTTCATCTTCTGCGGATCGCTCTTGAAGCGCTCGCGCAGCGCCTGCATCCGCGGCGTGATTTCCTTCATCCGCGCCATCGACTTGTAGCTCGCCGCCGACAGCGGGAAGAACACCGCCTTGATCAGCAGCGTGAGCAGAACGATCGCCCAGCCCCAGTTGCCGACGAAGCCGTGGATCTTCTCGAGCAGCCAGAACAGCGGCTTCGCGATGATCGTCACCCAGCCGTAGTCCTTCACGAGCTCGAGGCCCGGCGCGATGCCTTCGAGCATCCGCTCTTCTTCCGGACCGGCGAAGAGGCGCGCGGACACGTCGGCCGACTGGCCAGGCACGATCGCCGCGACCGGCTGCTTCACGCCGACGCGGTAGAGCGTCGGATCGATCTTCTCGACGTAGATGTCGCGCTTCGCGCCTTGCTGCGGAATCCACGCGGACGCGAAGTAGTGCTGCACCATCGCGATCCAGCCGTTGTCGGCGGACGTGACGTAATCGGCCTTGTTCTTGTCGACGTCGCTGAAGTTGATCTTCTGGAAGTGCTTCTGGTCGGTGTAGACCGCCGGCCCAAGGAACGTGTGCGAGAAGAGCGGCGTCTCGACGGGCGTGTTGTCGCGCACGAGCTCCATGTAGACGGTCGGCGTCACGGGCGCCGTGCCGACGTTGTCGATCTTCGTGTCGACGCCGATCACGTAGCTGCCGCGCGTGAACGTGTACGTCTTCACCACCTTCACGCCACCCTTCACCGGCGATTCGAACGACAGCTTCAGCGTGTTCTGGTCGCCCGACAGCGACGTCGGACCCGCGACCTGCGCGTAGACGTCGTTGTGATTCGGGAAATCGCCGCCGAGGAGGCCCGTGCGCGCGAGGTACGTGTGGTTCGCGGCGTGGTCGAACAGCGTGACGAACAGGTCGGGCTGCTTGCCGTCGCCCTCTTTCTTCAGCGTCAGCTTCGCGAGCGTGCCGCCGCGCGTGTCGATCTCGCCGTCGTAGACGTCGGTCGAGAAGCGCACGAGCTGCGCCTGCGCCGCGGGCGCGGTCGTCGCGGGAGCTGCGCCCGTCGCGGCCGCCGGCAGCGCGTTCGCCGCCGCCGCGCTTGCGCCCGACGCGCCGTTAGTCGCGTTCGACGCGGTGTTCGTCTGCGTGACGTTCGGGAAGAACATCGACGGGCGTCCGTGGGACCGCTGCCAGTTGTCGAACAGCATGACCGCTGACATGAAGAAGATCACCCATAGGACGGTGCGTTTGATATCCATGCGTTGTCTCAGAGTCGATGGGACGACGCCTCAGCTTTGTGAGGAGCGTTGCGTGCGTCGGAGTTGGGCGGCGGGACGAGGTCGATGCCGCCCGCGGAGAACGGATGGCATCGGCACAGGCGCCTGGCGGCAAGGTAAGTGCCGCGCGCGGCGCCATGATACTGGATTGCCTCGCGCGCGTAATCCGAACAGGAGGGATAAAAACGGCAACGGCTGCCGAGCAGCGGGCTCACGGCAACCTTGTAGAAGCGCAGCAACGCGATCAAAACCGTTTGCATAGCATTGGCGGCGCCGATGCGCCGCGTTCGAGCCAATCGGGCGGACGGCTGGCCCGCCGTCCGCGACGAGCGTCGGCGCGTCATTCGGACGCGGGCTTCGCCCCGTTGCGACGGACGATCTCCCGGGCTGCCCGGTCGAGCAGCTCGCGAATCTCGCCCGCGCATAGCGCCGCGAGCGGCGCGGATGCCGCGCTCGGCATCGCCTTCTTGTCGAAGCGCGCATGCAGGCGCAGCAAGATGTCCCAGCCCGCGAACTCGGCGCGCCGCGTGCGAAACGCTTCGCGGGCGAGCCGCTTGACCAGATTCCGCGTCACAGCACGCGGAGCGTACTTCTTGCCGATGACGAGCCCAAGACGCGCATCGCGCCCCGTCGGCTTGCCGTAGATCACGAAGTGCGCGGTGCGCCGCCACGGGCGCAAACGAAAAACGGATGAAAATTCATCCGTTTTCAGAAGTCGCGCAGCTTTGGGAAAGGCGGCGGACGCTTGCAACGGAATCGAACCCGGGACAGCGGCTGCCTCGCCCGCATCGCTGCGGACGGCGGACACGGCGCGCGGCCCGCCCTTAGATGGCGAGACGCTTGCGGCCCTTCGCACGGCGGGCGTTGATGACCTTGCGGCCGCCAGCCGTCTTCATGCGCACGCGGAAGCCATGGGTGCGCTTGCGGCGCGTCACGGAAGGTTGGTAGGTACGTTTCATGTCGCTCTCACTTGTTCGAGAATATCGGGAATCAGGGACCGCGTGCCCCCTCTTTCGAGGCAACCGGGCGAACGCAATCGCCGAAAAATAACAGGATTGGTTTTCGCGGAACCCGCTATTTAAACCGTTTTTCTCTTGGCGGTCAATACGTTAGAGGCATGCCGGGGCCGCATCGGCGGCGTCGAACCCCGGCTCCGCGCCCCGTGGCGATCGCTCCGCACCGACGACCCGTCCCTGTGGATAACTCCCGCGCGCACCGCGTTTGGCGGTAGAATCTCGCCTTATCTCCAAGAATCCCGCACGCCGCCTCGGCCCGCGCTCGCGCTCAAACCTTTGTCGCGCAAGCGTCCGAGGCACGTCCGCACGGCCGCACCGGGCCTTGTTGCGCATCCGCGACAAGGGCGGCCGCGTGCCGTACGTGCAACCGAAACAACGACAGCTCTTCGATGAACGATTTCTGGCAACACTGTTCCGCGCTATTGGAGCGTGAATTGACGCCCCAACAGTACGTGACGTGGATCAAACCCTTGGCCCCGGTCGCCTTCGATGCCGCTGCGAACACGCTGTCGATCGCCGCACCGAACCGCTTCAAGCTCGACTGGGTCAAGAGCCAGTTCTCGGGCCGGATCTCCGATCTGGCCCGCGATTTCTGGAACGCGCCGATCGAAGTGCAATTCGTGCTCGATCCGAAGGCAGGCCAGCGCACCGCCGCAGGCGCACCGCCGCCCGCGCCCCGCGCGCCGCTGCCGTCCGCGGGCCCCGCGTCCGCCGCGGCCGCCGCCGCGACGGCAGGCGCCGCCAACACCGGCGCCA
The DNA here is from genome assembly GCF_001523835.1 of Burkholderia sp. ABCPW 14. NCBI lineage: Bacteria > Pseudomonadati > Pseudomonadota > Betaproteobacteria > Burkholderiales > Burkholderiaceae > Burkholderia > Burkholderia sp. ABCPW 14. The sequence goes on from NZ_LOVS01000072.1 coordinate 55,550, forward strand.
CGGCCGCCCCCGCCCCCGGCATCCATGCCGCAGTCGCCGCGGCGCAGGCCGCACAGGCGAACGCCGCCGCGCTGAACGCCGACGAGGCCGCTGACCTCGACCTGCCGAGCCTCACCGCCCACGAAGCGGCGGCCGGCCGCCGCACGTGGCGCCCGGGCGCGGCGAACGCGAACGGCGAAACCGATTCGATGTACGAGCGCTCGAAGCTCAATCCCGTGCTCACGTTCGACAACTTCGTGACCGGCAAGGCGAACCAGCTCGCTCGTGCGGCGGCGATCCAGGTCGCCGACAACCCGGGCATCTCGTACAACCCGCTGTTCCTATACGGCGGCGTCGGCCTCGGCAAGACTCACCTGATCCACGCGATCGGCAACCAGCTCCTGCTCGACAAGCCCGGCGCGCGCATCCGCTACATCCACGCGGAGCAGTACGTGTCCGACGTCGTGAAGGCGTACCAGCGCAAGGCGTTCGACGACTTCAAGCGCTACTATCATTCGCTCGACCTGCTCCTCATCGACGATATCCAGTTCTTCTCGGGCAAGTCGCGCACGCAGGAAGAGTTCTTCTACGCGTTCGAGGCGCTCGTCGCGAACAAGGCGCAGGTGATCATCACGAGCGACACGTATCCGAAGGAGATCTCCGGCATCGACGATCGCCTGATCTCGCGCTTCGACTCGGGCTTGACCGTCGCGATCGAGCCGCCCGAGCTCGAGATGCGCGTCGCGATCCTGATGCGCAAGGCGCAGTCGGAGGGCGTGAGCCTGTCGGAGGACGTCGCGTTCTTCGTCGCGAAGCATCTGCGCTCGAACGTGCGCGAGCTCGAGGGCGCGCTGCGCAAGATCCTCGCTTACTCGAAGTTCCACGGCCGCGAGATCACGATCGAGCTGACGAAGGAGGCGCTGAAGGATCTGCTCACCGTGCAGAACCGGCAGATCTCGGTCGAGAACATCCAGAAAACGGTCGCCGACTTCTACAACATCAAGGTCGCCGACATGTACTCGAAGAAGCGCCCCGCGAACATTGCGCGGCCGCGGCAGATTGCGATGTACCTCGCGAAGGAGCTCACGCAGAAAAGCCTGCCCGAAATCGGCGAGCTGTTCGGCGGCCGCGACCACACGACCGTGCTGCACGCGGTGCGCAAGATCGCCGATGAGCGGGGCAAGGACGCGCAGCTCAACCACGAGTTGCACGTGCTCGAGCAGACGCTCAAGGGCTGATGCGCGCGAGCGCTTGTGAATGGCGGAAGCGCCCCAATTTAAAAGGGGCGGTTCGGTTTTGAGGCACAATACAGGTTTGACCGCCTCGCCGGCGGCGGGCCGACGGCCCCCCGGCGTGGCGCTGCGAGGCTTGCAGGCCGTTATTTGAACGAAGGAACTCTATGCAACTGGTCAAGACCGAACGAGACACCCTCCTTAGGCCGCTGCAAACCGTGAGCGGTATCGTCGAACGCCGCCACACGTTGCCGATCCTCGCCAATCTGTTGATCACGAAGAACGGCCCGGACGTGTCGTTCCTGTCGACCGACCTCGAGCTCCAGATCACGACGCGCGCCGACTTCGGCGTCGGCGGCGACCAGATCGCGACGACCGTCGCGGCCCGCAAGCTGCTCGACATCCTGCGCGCGATGCCGGACGGCCAGGTCACGCTGACGCTCGCCGACAAGCGCCTGACGGTCCAATCCGGCAAGAGCCGCTTCGCACTGCAAACGCTCGCGGCCGACGAGTTCCCGACCGTCGCGCAGGCAAAGGATTTCGGCGCGAGCCTCTCCGTCCCGCAGAAAGCGTTCCGCCAGCTCCTCGGCATGGTGTACTTCGCGATGGCGCAGCAGGACATCCGCTACTACCTGAACGGGATGCTGCTCGTCGTCGACGGCGACCGCCTGATGGCCGTCGCGACGGACGGCCACCGCCTCGCGTTCTCGTCGATGAAGATCGAGGGCTCGTTCGGCCGCCAGGAAGTGATCGTCCCGCGCAAGACGATTCTCGAGCTGCAGCGCCTGCTCGAGGACATCGACGACACGGTCAAGATCGACATCGCGCAGACCCAGGCAAAGTTCACGTTCGGTCAGGTCGAGCTGGTGTCAAAACTCGTCGAGGGCAAGTTCCCCGACTTCCAGCGCGTGATCCCGAAGGCGCACAAGAACTCGTTCGAAATCGGCCGCGAAGAACTGCAGCGCTCGCTGCAGCGCGCAGCAATCCTCACGTCCGACAAGTTCAAGGGCGTGCGCTGCATCATCGCGCCCGGCCAGTTGAAGATCATGTCGACCAACGCCGACCAGGAAGAGGCGCAGGAAGAACTGGAAATCGCCTACCAGGGCGACACCGTCGACATCGGCTTCAACGTCACGTATCTGCTCGACGTGCTCGCGAACCTGAAGGTCGACACCGTTCAGGTGAGCCTCGGCGACGCCAGCTCGAGCGCCCTCATCACCGTGCCCGAGAACGACGAATTCAAGTACGTGGTGATGCCGATGCGCATCTGACGCGCCCGACTCGCCGGACACACCAAGGGGCGCCACGCCCCTTTGGCGTTTTTATGGCGATTCGGACGCTCGAGCGCCGACGCACGACGCCGGGCCCCGGAAGGGGCGAGAAAACCCGAGGCGGCCCGGGTTTTCTCGGCAGAAGCACCCCGCCGCCAACTGAGCAGCCCAGCAGAACCGGAAGAAATCCATGACTGAACAGCACAATTCGCAGCCCGAAAACAGCTACGGCGCGTCGTCGATCCAGATCCTCGAGGGGCTGGAAGCGGTGCGCAAGCGTCCCGGGATGTACATCGGCGACACGTCGGACGGCACCGGTCTGCATCACCTCGTGTTCGAGGTGCTCGACAACTCCATCGACGAAGCGCTCGCCGGCTACTGCAACGATATCCACGTGACCATTCACGCGGACAACTCGATCTCCGTGACCGACAACGGCCGCGGCATCCCGACCGACGTCAAGCTCAACGACAAGCACGAGCCGAAGCGCAGCGCCGCCGAAATCGTGATGACCGAGCTGCACGCGGGCGGCAAGTTCGACCAGAACAGCTACAAGGTGTCGGGCGGCCTGCACGGCGTCGGCGTGTCGTGCGTGAACGCGCTGTCGAGCTGGCTGCGCCTCACCGTGCGCCGCGACGGCAAGAAGCACTTCATGGAGTTCCATCGCGGCATCGCGCAGAATCGCGCGATCGAAACGCGCGACGGCGTCGACGTCTCGCCGATGCAGGTCGTCGGCGACACCGAGAACCGCGGCACCGAAGTGCATTTCATGGCCGATCCGACGATCTTCGGCACCGTCGAATACCACTACGACATCCTCGCGAAGCGCATTCGCGAGCTGTCGTTCCTGAACAACGGCGTGCGCATCCGCCTCACCGATCTGCGCTCGGGCAAGGAAGACGATTTCGCGTTCGGCGGCGGCGTGAAGGGCTTCGTCGAATACATCAACAAGACGAAGAGCGTGCTGCACCCGACGATCTTCCACATCAACGGCGAGAAGGACAACGTCGGCGTCGAAGTGGCGATGCAGTGGAACGACAGCTACAACGAAAACGTGCTGTGCTTCACGAACAACATCCCGCAGCGCGACGGCGGCACGCACTTGACGGGCCTGCGCGCGGCGATGACGCGCGTGATCAACAAGTACATCGTCGACAACGAGATCGCGAAGAAGGCGAAGGTCGAAACCTCCGGCGACGACATGCGCGAAGGCCTGTCGTGCGTGCTGTCGGTGAAGGTGCCCGAGCCGAAGTTCAGCTCGCAGACGAAGGACAAGCTGGTGTCGTCGGAAGTGCGCGCGCCGGTCGAGGAAGTGGTCGCGAAGGCGCTCGAGGAGTTCCTGCTCGAAACGCCGGGCGACGCGAAGATCATCTGCGGCAAGATCGTCGAAGCGGCGCGCGCGCGCGACGCCGCGCGCAAGGCGCGCGAGATGACGCGCCGCAAGGGCGTGCTCGACGGCGTCGGCCTGCCGGGCAAGCTTGCGGACTGCCAGGAGAAGGATCCGGCGAAGTCGGAAATCTACATCGTCGAGGGCGACTCGGCGGGCGGCTCGGCCAAGCAGGGGCGCGACCGCAAGTTCCAGGCGATCCTGCCGCTGCGCGGCAAGGTGCTGAACGTCGAGAAGGCGCGCTACGACAAGCTGCTGTCGTCCGAGCAGATCGTCACGCTCGTGACCGCGCTCGGCTGCGGGATCGGCAAGGACGACTACAACCTCGACAAGCTCCGCTACCACCGCATCATCATCATGACCGACGCGGACGTCGACGGCGCGCACATCCGCACGCTGCTGCTCACGTTCTTCTACCGGCAGATGCCGGAGATGATCGAGCGCGGCTACGTGTACATCGCGCAGCCGCCGCTCTACAAGGTGAAGGCGGGCCGCGACGAGCGCTACCTGAAGGACGACACCGAGCTGGACGCGCACATGCTGCGCCTCGCGCTGCAAGGTTCGGAGCTCGTGCCGACCGAGAACGGCACGCCGATCTCGGGCGACGCGCTCGGTGAGCTCGCGCGCTCGTATCTGCTCGCGCAGGGCGTCGTCAAGCGGCTGAGCCGCCTGTACGATCCGGCCGCGCTCGAAGCGATCATGGACGGCGTCGCGATCGACCTGTCGAACGAGGCGTCGACGGAGGCGTCGGCGAAGGCCCTGGCCGCGGCGCTCAGCGATGATGCGACGAAGACGGAAGTGCGCGTCGTACCGACCTACGATCCGGTGCGCGAGGTGCGTTCGCTGCGTATCGAGCGCACGCATCACGGCAACGTGCGCGTGTCGGTCCTCGACGAGGAGTTCCAGCTCACGGCCGATTATCAGCAGCTCGTGAACACCGCGCATACGTTCAAGGGGCTGATCGGTGCGGGCGCGATGATCAAGCGCGGTGAGCGCAGCTCGAGCGTGTCCGACTTCAAGAACGCGATGAAGTGGCTGATGACCGATGCCGAGCGGAATATGTCGAAGCAGCGGTATAAGGGCTTGGGTGAGATGAATCCCGAGCAGCTGTGGGAAACGACGATGGATCCGGCGGTGCGGCGGTTGCTGCGCGTGCAGATCGAGGATGCGATTGCGGCGGATGGGATCTTTACCACGCTGATGGGGGATGAGGTCGAACCGCGTCGGGCGTTTATCGAGAATAATGCGTTACGGGCGGGGAATATTGATGTTTGAGGTGGGTGTAGCGGGAACCATAAGGTGAGATTTTGGGAGGCATCCATTGAGACTTTTATTGAATAATGTGTCCCGATAGCTCAAGCTGATGACGTCCCGCTAAGCGCTATTCCGAAAGGAAAAACGGCCACCTTTATGAGGTGGCCGTTGTGTTTTTAGTGAGAAGTCCCGGAGTGGAGTTCGCGATAGTCGCCGGCAGTCTCGCCTTCGAAAAACGCTGCCGCCGGCTATCTAGTCGTAGCGATGGCCTAATGTCAGATGAAGCGAGGTGGCTTTTTTCTTAATAGCTTGGGTTTGTCGACGACGAAAAATAGCGACGTCTTCCAATCCGATGTCGACAAACCGCGGAATGTGGCGAAGTCGGTGACGGTGGAGTGAGTGAGACGATGGGGGCTGCTGCTGTTGCTGAGTTGCATTAGTTTCGGTTACGGGCCCCTCGATTGGATTTCGGTTACGGGGGCTGGCTAACCGCTGAGCCTTTTGTCGCAAGGCGTAACCAGAGCTATCGTCAAAGGGCCGCGGGAGGCATTTCCAGCGGCCCTTTTTTGCGATTGCCCTAGAAAGCTTGTAAATTGCACCGCGCGAACATGCGCGACTCAGGTCTCGCAACGACCTGAGGCATCAAGACATCCGGGGGTACACCTCCAAGTCAATGGCCAACGCCGTTTTGCTTCGATTGCGCTCGTGCCGCCCACTTCTCATAAGATGGACAATAGATTTCGTAGAGGTGCGCCGGTAGCGGCGCTGCGGGATGCAGACCGCTTTTGGCATGGCTTAGCCATCTCTGCGAAGTGGTCTTTCATCTCTAGGCGGAGCATCGGGTCTCTCTCCGGACGCCAGTTTCCCCTGAAAACCGGAAACTGAAGCACGGACGTCATCTGCACCAAGTCGCCGGCGTCGCCGAGCAGGTCTGCACTCGAGCCCCACCCCAACCACTGATGCACGCCAATGTGGTCGAAAAGCGAAATGACGCGTTGACGTGCCACCCCAGCGAACGCATCCGCGAGATTCGCGCGGCGAAGCACCTCGGTCACAGGAGCGCCTTCGTGCAGCGCGCGGTTCGCCTCGGTCAACGCAACGTCGGCTTGTGCCTTCCAAGGAGTGGTGTCCACGAGCACGAGCTTCGCCGCGGGATTCACACCAACTCGAGCGGCGCGTAATAAACCGCCAGGTCGCCGTTTCGGTGCATACGGAGAGCGGTAGATTGTGGGTCGCCTTGCGGGCTTCGGTAGTCCCGGACGACAGAGTCATACTTCTCGAAAAGCTCGAAATACACTTTTTGGTCCGTATACATTGTTCTATGGTGTGCGGTTATGCGCAATGCATTTCGACGCTCGTATCCGATAGATGGACGCGTCAAATCCGTCGAGTTCGCGAGATATTCGGTACCGGACGGGAAGTGAAACGGAGATGTCGAAGCGGAATGGCGGCCAAGTCGAATATGCTTTGGTCTCGTGTCGACTGTGTTTCGGCCTGCCCGACAGTCGAATATCACATAGATACAATACTGTCGACAACATGCATGGATAGGCGCCGAGGCGATGCCGACGATAGTTTCGGCCCTCCGCACCGGCTTGCACTCCATGATTTTGAAGGTATATCAGGCCACAAAAACATTAGCCGCATAGGACACTATGGCACTCGATTCCTACGACTGGTTGAAAATCGCGGCATCATCGGCTGTTATTGGTTCAGCGACGGGCGCGATAATCAACGGGCTTTTCGCGCGAGGCAAAGACGGGCGTGAGCACGACCGCGAATCGTTCCTGGCTGCCCTGTTAGCAGTTGAAGAGCTCGAGGGCTACGTGCGCAGCTGCGTACAGATGATTTACACCGACAGTGAGGCGCAGCAGGAGGCCGGACGCCGCCATAGCTACGACCCGTTGGAGCCGGTCCGACTCCCCCCGTTCTCCTACTCAACAGAAATCCAGTGGAAGTGGTTGCCGAAAGACGTAGCGGCGCAGCTTCGTGAGTTTCCCAATGCACACCAGGAAACCGTGCACTACATCCGGAACAGTGCCGAATTCGATGACCCCTTCGGCACGTGCGACGCCATAACTCTCGGCTGCGCGCGGCTTGGCGAGCAGGCATGGAAGCTCGCGGCCACAGTCCGACAGTGTTGTGGACTGCCGCCCGCGCAGATGCATCAGCATGGGGAAACTGCACTTCAAACTTTGAGGGAACGCGTTCTGAAGCATGAGAAGCGAGTTCGAGACCTTCAGTCAGCGCCGTCGCTCTGGCCCGTGCCTCCGGGAACAAGCACACAGCAGGCGGAAACAGGCAGTCCGACAAACTGACCCAGGTGCGTTTAATGTTGGCGCCGAGTACCGCAGTGAGCACGCGGCACGCTTGCCATTGTTGCGGGCGCGCGAATACCACTGAAGCAAACTGCACTAACAGGTAGATTTTTCGATTAAGCGCACACATAATCGCCTGAAAGGTCAGACCTGCCTGCGCCAGTGTGCGGCGAATGAACAGAATCGGGGTTCTCCAAGAACGTCTCAATAAGCCCGGTTCCACGGTCAAGGAGACCGCACGAGAACAGTCGTATCTGGACGATACATGTAGATTGGGGGCTTCGTGATACAAACCGATTTCGGAACTTTCGATGGCACAAGCTGGGAGCGCTTGTGCCAGTCGGCGTTCAAATTGAAATACGGACCGTCATATCAGCACATGCCAGCTTCGCCTGGCGACTTTGGAATCGAAGGTTGGACGACGGACGGTCTCGCGTTCCAATGTTACTGTCCGGAACGGCACTACACACAGGAAGAGCTCTACGACAACATCCGCGACAAGATTACGCGCGACGTTGGCAAGCTCAAATCTTATGCGCAACAGATAGCCGAGCGCATCGGCTCCACGAGGATTCGCAACTGGCTGTTTGTGACGCCGACGATAAACGACAACGAGCTCCACAAACACGCCCGGAAGAAGGAAAAGGATGCCCGCAAATGGGAGCTCACCATCCTCACCGAAGACTTCAACATCTCGCTTCTGGACGCCGGCTACTACTCCAGCGAGTTCGAGCAATGTAGGCGCAACGCGGGGACTGCTTTGCAGCTTGGCCCGGCGGTAGACAAGTCGATTGCCTTGCCGGAAGCTCCCGAGGAGTACGACAAGCTCATCGCTCGAAAGAACCGCATGCGCCTCAAATCGAGGCAGGCCAGCCCGACGTTTGAAGCCGAGCTGTCGGAATTCAACAAGCTTGTCCAAGGCAAATTCTTACGCTGCGACCACCACCTCGCCACGATTGAGCGGACGTCACCTCAGGCCTTTGCACAAGTCATTCGTGTCATTGGCCTCTACGCTGACGAGATGCAGGAACTGAAGTATTTCTGGACCGGCGAGCCCAACGAGCTGGTGGAATCGGTCAGAGCTGAACTTGGCACCCGGCTGGAGAAAGAGCTCGGAGGTGTTGTCGGTTTCAGCGAAACGCGCACTCTTGCAGACCTCGTCGTCGCGCGCTGGCTTGCCGTATGTCAGCTTGACTTCTCGGAGCCGGTCCAATAATGGCATACCTCGAGTTCAACGTCCGCCCCTCATCCGTACTTCCTGACCATCGACCGCTCTTCAAGATTACGCAGCTTCTGCTTGTCCTGTTGCTCGCGTCGCGCGGGCGAAAGTCCAGCCTCGTCAGGCTGCAGCTATTCAATTGGGTATTGAAAGACGACGCACGAAGGGAGAAGCTCATTCGTGCCGCCAGGAGCCAGGAAATCGATTTTCCGGCTTGGGGCCTCGACCCGACTGTACAGAAGGCGATGACTCTGGCCGCGGCAGATGGGCTCATCGACGCGACCGCCAAGACGGTGGTGCTGACAGACAAGGGCAATTCATTCTGCCAGCGAGCTTTGGACGAACAGCTGTACGACGAAGACGCCGCCTTCCTGCGCGGACTCAAGACGTCTATAACCGAGAAAATGGTCGACAGTATCGTGGAGAAGTGGGTCTAGTATGCTCATTCGTGGAATTGAAATTCGAATCATCAGCGACGGTGAGACCTTCGGTTTCCGTACACCGTTCAAGGCCGGACTCAACATCATCAAAGGTCGCAACTCATCGGGTAAAAGTACCCTGGTGAACACCTTGATGTACGGTCTCGGGTTTGAAGAACTGGTTGGCGTTAAGGGTGAGCGCGCCCTGACATCGGCCGTGCGGGACAGCTTCCAGTTCGACGGCAAGACGAGAATCATCAGCCAGTCCGCAGTCCTGGTGGAAGTCGAAAACGACTCAGGGAAGGTCATCACGTTCCGGCGCCCTATCCGGAACGAAAGCAAACAGACCAGACTCGTTGAAGCATTTGACGGCGCCTTGGTCACGAAGCCCGACGATGCTGCCGGCGAGCCCACGCCGCTCTTCCTGCACGACCCGGGCGCCGCGCAGTACGAGCGCGGGTTTCTGCGCTACCTCGAAACCTTTCTCGGCATGCAGTTGCCTCGCGTGCAATCCTCGGTGGGCGGGCTCACCCGGCTTTATCCGCAAGTGGTCGCCGCCGCATTGTTCATCGAACAGAAGCGGGGCTGGACCGACTACATAGCGAACATCCCGTTCTACCAAATCCTGGGTGCGCCGACTCGAGTTGTTCAGTACCTATTGGGCCTCGACAATTTCAAGCTCGAGGAGGAGCGAGCGCTCAACGAACAGCTCATCAACCAACTGCAAGCTCGATGGACGGACAATCTCTCCGAGCTGCAGGCTGCTCTGCGCATGGTGGGCGTATCGGCGCAAGGTATTCCCAAAACCCTCCACAGCTCGTTCGAGCCCGGCCACGCGACTCTCTGGGTGAGAATCGAATCGGAAAACGTTGCTGTATCGCAAGCTGTGTCGAATAAGACGGAGCAGTGGCACGCAATTGAGCGCCGCCGCAAAATCGGCCCGGCGTCGGCGACCCAGGACGTTATCGACCTGTTGAATGAGCAAACCGCCAAGCTGGACATGCTCATGGCGCGCTATGAGACGCTGTCGAGTGAAGCCCGACTGCGACAGAACACCCTGGTCGAGTTTCGGCAGCTCCTCCAACAGGCGGAGTCCGACCTTCGCAAGAACAAGACGACTCGGAAGCTGCACGACCTGGGCGCCAGTCTCCAGCTTCAATCTGCCGAAGGAAGGTGCCCAACTTGCGGCGCAAACATCGAGAACACTCTGCTCCCTCACACGGACGGCGTGACACCGATGGATTTGCAGCACAACATCGATTACCTCGAAGCGCAGCTGCGTATGCTCAAGGGGCAGATTGCTGGTTTGGAGAATATAGGCGAGCAATCCGCCGGCCACATCGCAGCGTTGGAGAGCGAGATAGCGCAGCAGCGAACCTATGTCGTAAATCTCAGGAAAAACATCTCGCAGTCGGATGCAACACTCGAAGCCGACGTCAGAAAGCAGATAACTCTCGAGCAAGACATCCGCTCGATGCAGAGTGCGGAGTCCCGGCTGTCGACCTTCCTCGAGCGTGCGGAAGACCTCGTAGACAAGCTTGTCGGCGCTGAGGAGGAGCGTGCGAAATTCCCGAGCGACCTGTACAGCAAGAGAGACCGCATCAAGATTTCGGTTCTCGAAAAGAACTTTCGAGCAAACGCATCGGCGTTCAACTACACGAGCGCCGACATCCCGGAGGTCCAAATCAATGCGGGGACCTTGCTTCCGGCATTGGGTGACATCACGCTGCGTGAAGTTCTGAAGCGCAACGTAAAATCTGAATCATCAGCGAGCGACTTCGTCCGGCTTATCTGGGCATTCTTGCTCGCGGTATATCAAACTTCGGCAACACGGGACTACGCGGGCAATCACCCAAGCGTGTTGATGTTCGACGAGCCGGGTCAGCATTCGATGAGCGAGACGAGCCAGAAGGCGCTTGTGAACCTCATGAGCGGACTGAAGCAGCTGCAGAGCATTCTCGCCGCCTCGTTCGATGAAAGCGTCGCAGTTTTCGACCGCGTGACTGAAGGCAGCCACTTTCACCTTATCGAGTTGCCCGAGAAGTTCATTAGCCCGATGCGGCACAGCGGTGCAATGTAGCCGTACCGAGTGGCGGTGCCGGTGCCAGGGTGGCCTCCGCCGCGCCAGACATCCTCAGCGAGGTGCCGAGGAGCGATGACGCAAACTTGCGCCGGCGTGGCGCCGAAGCGCGATAGTGGGAGCCAATTTAGATGCCTATCGACCTCTTCGCCGACCTGGGGAAGCCTGATAGCGAACTGCATCCGCAGTTCATAACATTGCGAGATGCGCCCGGGTACGCTCCGGCACGCCAACTCATCAGACAGCTTCAGCAAGAGTTCTCCGACCCAGACGGCAATTTCGTCGAGCAGTTTCAGACGTTCGGCCTTGACGCGCGCACCTTCGAGTTCTTCCTTTCGGTGATGCTGAAGGACGCTGGCCACGAGTTGGACAGGAGCTTCGACCGCCCCGATTTCCTCATCACCAAGGATGGCGTGACCGCAGCCGTCGAGGCTGTGACAGCCAACCCGCAGGGGAACGGCGCAATCCAGCCCTATGACGCGGTCCCCGATTTCAGGAAGCTTCAGGAAGCCGCGGAGGAGCTGGAACACACGATTCCCATCCGACTGGGAAGCCCGCTCTTCTCGAAGCTCAAGAAGAAATATTGGGAGCTTCCTCAGGTTGCGGACAAGCCACTGATTTTGGCGATTCAGGATTTCCACACGGCCGGCGCGCTGGCGACCTCCGACGTACCTTTGGTGCGATACCTGTACGGCCTCGGTCAAACTTGGCGGCACGACGAAGAAGGAAATCTTGTCATCGAAGGCCACCAACTCGAAGAGCACCAGCACGGCGACAAGCGCATACCGTCTGGCTTTTTCCGGCAGCCCGATGCGGAGCACATATCGGCCGTTTTGTTTTGCAACACGGGAACCATCCCCAAGTTCAACCGCATGGGTCATCAAGGCGCGTTCATGGCGAAGGGCGTTCGGATGCTTCGATGGGGCTCCTGCTACCGGCACGACCCCAACGCAGCAGCTCCGCGTCCATTCGTCTACGAGGTGGGCGATAAAGATTTGGCTCTTGAAACCTGGCGGCAGGGGACCGTCCTGATTCGCAACCCTGATGCTCTCCATCCTCTACCCGAGAACTGGTTCGGCGCGGCGCTCGAGCACAGGCTGGTAGATGGTGAAGTGAGGACCATGCCTTCTGAGCCTTTCTTACCGTTCTTTTCGACCACGAACATACTGATGAACAAATCGCGCGGTGACGTGAGAAAAATGGCGGAAGGAATTTATCGTTCGCTCACCGCTGTGCTACCGCCGTGAGCATCTGCCGAAAGGTCATGACGTGCGCGTCCAACACGGTGGCAATTGCAATGGGGATGGACCCTGCTATCCGTGCGAGTCGACCCAAGCGCGCGCCCACGACAGACCGGCATCCTGCGCTTCTTCCTCGCTATCGAAAACGCCAAGAATTCCCGAGGCTTCTACGAATTTCCGCTCGCGAGTAATGGTTCCGCTCGCCGCATACCGCTCGGGCGCCAGAACCTCCTCTTGCTGCTCGATGGCGTGGCCCCATAGCACGTAACCTTTATAGGTAGCCTGCTGCATCGTCGTCGTGTTCCTATCGAGGTGTTTCGACCGGTTTAGCGCGAAACATGGTCGAAATGAATCGTTTCGCTTCTTCGCGGCTCACGTGCTCGAACGGCGCGGCATGGTGAGCGTATAGAAATTGTGTGCCTTCGCGGTCGGTCAGCTTCACCGTCAGCCGGAACAGCGAGCCGGCCGGATACTGTCTCCGCATGGACCGGCTGCACTCGACTTTGAGCTTTGGGTCGACCCCTTGCCCAGGAAGCGGCCTCACGCGCAAGCCGGCGGACGAAGGCTCGCCAGTGGGCACATACGTCTCAACGATGATTTCCATTCAATGGCTCCATCAGGTAAGCGCCTCTCGGCGCGCGGCCGGCGCGATGTTCGACGGGAACGCAACTCCGGATTCCATGCAATGACCGATGTCCTCGCTGCCTTGGCGGCTGCTATTTTTGCAGAAACAATGCATGCTTTTGCGAAGGCCTCGATTGAGGCGATGAGCAAGTGCGAAACCAGGAGGCATCTTTCATGGTCGATTCGAGCATCAAGCTCCCGGCAGTTTCCTTCGAGACGGTAAGGACGCTGATTCCAGCTGTTCTGCACGAAGTCAAATCGTACAACCTTCCACACGTGTGCACGCAGCTGGGTATTCAGACGTCCGTTGGACCCGGCGACGAAACAGAGGCGCACGCCAGCAAAAGGTCATACGTCAGCACGAGAATCGCCGATTTGAGCGAAGACGCGCTTGTCGAGCTCGCGCGCAAGGTGCTCCTCAAATATCCGGATGAGAGCTTGATGGAAGCGCTCGTCGAGTTGACGCTGCATAGTCAGCACCGCGTGAGCAAGCTTGTTCGCGGCGACGTCCTCAAAGTTCTGAATCGGTTTGATACGCTGTTCGGGGATGCTCCGGTCTTGGAAAGCCTGGCGGAAGTTTTTGGCGCTGCGGCGCTACGCGATGGTGGGTCGTTGTGGCTGGATAACTCAAGCTTGGAGGCTCAGATAGACCAGCACTATCTTCGCAACCCTGATTGGACCAGTGAGGAGATGCTCATTGAATGCGGCGCGTTGACGTGCTCTCAGTTTCGCTTCTTCGCTTTACTCGAAAAACTTGTCCATCCGATGACCCGGCGCGATGCCGAACAGGCTGAGCTCGCCAGCGCCATCAGCGACGCGTTGAAACGAGATGGTTTCACTCTGAAGCAAACTGCCGTGGAGTCGGGATATGCGATTTACGGCGTCGTCCGCATTCAGGCTGGCGTCGCCGGGACGATGAAGAATCTGATTTTCGCGTCGACAGGTGAGAAGCCGGAGCTCGTGTTTCGCGACGCTCTGAACAATGACGTCGAAATCACGAAGCATGCGGACAAGGTGCTCGTCTACGACCAGCCGCTTCCCAGCTCGGGGATGCTCTTATGGAGCGACCTTCGCGACTGGTACGCTGAGATTCATGGTGTAGATGAAACCGAAGGCTCGAGGATTTTGTACACGCGTTTGCGCGATTCCGTCATCGGCACCAACTCGGCCGGCGAGTACGCAATTTTTCACGGCTACTACAAACGCTTCAACAAACTTCTCGACGAGCGACTGCCGGCTCTTATTCCGCAGGTCTATCTCCACTACGACCCGTACACGCGCCGTCAGCGGGGCGATGAGAAATTCTTGGCGCGGCAGCGCATGGACTTCCTTCTCATGCTTGAGCAAGGCGTCCGCATTGTTATTGAGATAGATGGGCGCCATCACTACGCGGTGAAAGACCAGCGCGCTCCCGAGCGCTACATCGCGAACGCAGAACTCTACGCCGAGATGGCAATGGAAGACCGGCGGCTTCGATTGATGGGCTACGAGGTATATCGCTTCGGCGGATACGAATTCCGTGACGTGGCCCTTGGAGAGAAACTGCAGGTCGGTTCTGAGGCGCAGCGCCGCGTTGCCGAGTTTTTCGACCGACTGCTCGCCCGGCACGGAATCCGATAAGTGGCGTGCATGGAACGGCTACCGATGCTACTGGCGCTCGCGAGGCGAGCCCGAGCGAACCTTCCAGCAGCGGATAAATCTAGTCCCGGGTCAGGATTCGTAATCTGGGCCAACCTCTCCGAAGTCAACCTCGATTGTCTTCGGGACGACTTCGATTTGGACGAGTTCCGGCTCGTCGACAGCCGATTGACGCGATTGTTGTACGTGTAGCTCTCGTCGTCCGTTGCGACCAGACAGGCGGCGGCACTGAACTGAAGGTCCTGCATTGCGATCAGCCTCAGATGCCCGTCGAGCAGCACGTGGTTGCCGGACGCCTGGTCGACTGGCGTTACCGACAGCGGTTCGATCAGGCCGACTTCTTCAATGGAACTCCGGATCTGCTTGAACTTGCGCGATGCAATCATGCCGGCGGGTGTGCGCCGCGATGGCAAGATGCTCGCAATCGGAACGGTCAGGGGTTCAGGAATGAATCCGAGTGCGACGCCTGTCATGCTGTACCCCTGCTTGGCCAGACCCGTTCCGCCAAATATTTCGGCAACGTCGCGAGCCCTTCAGCGCGCAGGAGGTTGACGAAATTCTCGTCGGCAAATAGCTGCCTGAGTGCGCCGACAACGAACAGCAAACGCTGCTGCGTGAACTCGGCCTTTCTCACCATGGCCTTCTGTCGCTCGACTTCGTGCTGATACGTTCGAACTAGGCTGGACGTGGTCACATCGGACACTTTGCGTGTCATGTTTCGATTCGCGGTGCGCCCAAGTGTCTTTCGCCGCTCGATGAGCCGCCGAGCGTCCATTAACTGCCGGCCGCGCAGTTTGCCCGACTCATAGGCCTCCTGGAGGGCTGCCTGAACGGCTTCATCATTGTCACCAGCGCCGACGATCGAGAGCGCAGCATTCAACGGGATTCGGCCTTTCTCCACTGCGATAACGAGCCGCTCTTCCCCTTGATGCAACAGCGTTAGGATCCCCTGAACGTACTGCTGCGTCAGCCCCGTCTTCTCAGCGATCGCCTTCGGCGCGTAGCCGCGCTCCTGCAGTTCGCGGATGCCGGCGAGTAACTCGAGCGGCCGGCACTGCCGGCGCGCGATGTTCTCCGTCAAACTCATGATGAACGCATCTTCGTCGCTTACGCTCACCACCAGTGCCGGTATTGTCGTTTCACCGAGGGATCGGAAGGCCTTCAGCCGTCCCTCACCACACACGAGGAGGAACTTCTCGATGCCACTAGCGGTGGCCCGTGGCGTGACCAGAATCGGCTTCTTCAGGCCAATCGTCTTGATGTTGCTGACGATCTCCTCGAACACGCGGCCGTTGCGTTCGCCCGGGTTGATCACTTCGATCTGGTCGATGGGGATCATCCGAACCTCACCAGCCTGCTCTCGCTGAGTCATGCTGCTCTCCTCAGCCGCGCACGCTGCGCCATACCGTATAGGTAGTCCAGCGTGTCGAAGCGATAGCTCTCGAACTCGATCGGATTTTGATCTGCGAGCTGGATGCGGGGTTAACCGAAATCGAGCCTCGGCAAAAGGTAGTAGTCGAGCGCTGTCGTGTTGCTCCGATCCAGTCTGACCGCCACGGTGATGTCCGGCAGCAGACTCGTGTCGAACCGCACCTTCCAGTGGTTATGACCACTGTCGTGCGCCTGGCACCGCGACAGCACGATGCAGGCGGTGAACTCCCGATTCACGGTCAGCAGATCTGTCGCGGGATCGCGCGATACGCTACCGCCGAGATCCGCGATTTTCTTCTCCGTCTCGGTAACGATCTCGGGATGCAGTTGCCGGAGGAAGCGATTCGTTTCGATATAACGGTAGTCGCGCCCGGGCGTAAAACCAACCGTCTGGTACGCACGGATCAAACTGCCGAAGCGATATACATGAACCGAGGTGGACGGCATGCCTTCCGTTTCGTCGATCACGACGCCCGACAAGAAGCCTCGGCTTCGATACAGGTTGCGCAGGCGTTCGATGAGCTCCTCATCCGAATAGCGCCGGGCACGCGCCCGCATGATGCCCTGCGCCGTATAGAACGTCTCGCTCGGTACGATGGATTCGAACGCACCCTCCTTGCGTATCCACATCTCCGGCGGATTGGTGACCCGCGATTTCTTCAGCTTGAACGACACGCGGTTGTAGACGTTGTTGCCGATGTACTTCTCGTTGGTCAGCACCTCCCGAATCGTTGCTCGAGTCCAGGGTCGTCCGAGGTCCGTCTGAACGTTCATGCCGTTCAAGCGAGCGGCGATCTCGTACTCGTTCAGTGATTCGTCGATGAACCAGTTGTAGATGAGGTTGACGGTCCGAACCTCACTGTCCGGGCCGAGCATCAGGATGACGCGATCCGTCTGCAGGCATTTGTGTTCGCCGCGTTGCAGTTCCCCCTTCATGAGGCCATGCTGGTCGACCAGGATTCGGCGCAATCCGTAACCCGCTGGCCCGCCTTGCCGGAAACCCAGCTCAATCAACCGGCACTGGCCAGCGAAGACCTTCGCCGACAGTTCGCGGCTGTACTCGCCGGCCATCGCCCGCTTGACGCCTTTGACGATCGTCGAAACCGGCGAGCCATCGTTCTCGAACTGCTCAGCGCAGTAGGCAACGTGAATGCCGGCGCGCCGGCAGATGTACTCGTAGTAGGCGCTCTCGTCCGCATCCTGGAATCGTCCCCAACGGCTCACGTCGTAGACGAGAATCACCTGGAAATCGGCCTTGCCGCTTTCCACGTCCTGGATCAGCTGCTGCAGCGCTTGGCGCCCATCGATGCGCAAGCCGCTCTTACCCTCGTCGGCGTAGGTCCGCACGATCTCGAGACCGCGACGCGCTGCGTAGTCGCGAATGCGATCACGCTGGTTCTCCGTCGAGTACTGCTGGTGCTCGGTCGACATCCGGACGTATTCGGCGGCCCGCATCCTGCAAGCCTGCTCGACAACGGATTCGCATGTGCAATCGACGTCCACGATCCAACTCCCGCCAGCAACGCTCCTCGCTGCGTGCAACGACGGCTAAAGCGAGCGAGTACACAGGCAAGGTAGCAGGCGATAGACCATTGTCGTACACGTCATCTCTTTGCAATCACGCCGGCACGGGCTTCGGCTCAGACAGCACGGCGATGTGCACCGTCCACGCGTTCATTTTTGCAACGCTGGCTTCAACCGCGTCGCGCAGGATGTAGAACCCGGATGCGAGCGGCCGGCAGGCCGGCCACACATCCATGTTTGCAACGGGACTAGCGATGCGCCGCGCATTTCGTCGCCTCTGCATCGCGCAATTGCGATCGCGATAGGCCGGGTGCGTCTCGCGGTACTGTCGCCAGTAGCCGGGGTGCCGGGCCCGCCAACTGGCCTGCGCGCGAATCTGGTTCTCGCGGTAGTCGGGATCGGCTCGCAGACGCTCGTGCTGCCATGCACGCCTGCGGGCGAGCTGGCACGCCTTGGCCGAGCAGAAGCGTTGATGCGGGACGTGTAAGAGCGGAGTGAAGAGAGCGCCGCACGCAGCGCAGATCCGATCCGATTTCATGGCCATGCTCCACAGGGAAATCGCAGTGGGGTCGGCCGTGTTCGGGGCCGGGGTCAATCGAAGCCTGCTCACGGGACGCGGCGTCCCACCCTCGCTGATTTTCCGGCTCCTGGAGCCGCTGCTGAGATTTTTCTAGGCCTGGACCTTCCGACGGTCGTACGAGCCGCTCAGTGAACTCATGGATGATTAGGGTCGCACCCAAACGCTACTACTTTGGCGCCAAAGTAGGCCAATCGCATCAACTCCGTCACACCCGACAAGACACTTGTGGCGCGGCTTCACGTAAGTCTTTGATTTTTTGTATGCAGCGTCTCATCAACTAAGGCGCCCTACGGTAGCCGTCGCGCTGTCTGTTAGCGCCGACGCGTTGCTGTTTGACGAGGACGAATATGGACCGGACGAGGATTTTCGCTTGCTGTTCAACGGACTACGCATCTTGACGGATCAAGAAAAAAACGTCGTCAAATCGGTCCTTGAAGCAATACTTCTCAAGCATCGAACATCGGCGTGCAAACCGGTTATCACGGTGACCGAGAAAATCGCGTCGATCGATATAACAGCACCAGGAAAGGGTGGGGAAGGGTAACCAGTAATAGCGCGGGCCGCATGGGCTGCCACCCACACGACCCGCTGACCACAACCAACTCAGTACAGGAGTTGATCATGGCTGACGCCAATCATAAAGCACCCAAGCTTGTCACGGAAAGATTCGTCACGATTCAGCAATCGATACGTCATCAACCATTCCGGCCTCAAACGACGTACCGACTCAAGGAGCCTACGTTTTATCCGTGGCTCAAGTTAGCCGGACGATGGATCGAAGAAGCTGGATTCCGGCCTGGTCAACGTGTGCGAATTGCTGTTGGACAACGAAGGCTTGTTATTTCAGCAGAGTGAGGGGACTTACGTGTGTAGCGATGATCACGCCATGGCTTTCGTGTCCGTCCCGACTATCGGCCAGTGAACGCCTTCGGCAATCGTAAAACTTGATCGCAGAGCGGGCCTCGTCATTGCGACCCGCCTCCCCCTCGCTCGATTGCTAAGGCGTTGCCGGAAACGAGGTTCGCGCTGTCAATCGAGATCGCCGCATCCCGTCACACTCACCTCCCCGCCATCGCCCTCAACACCCCATCCCGCCGAATCACCCCGTGATAAAGCGCAGCGGCGAAATGCACGAGAAAGGTCGCGAAGAACAGATAAGCCAACCACCGATGCGCATGCCGCAGCCACGCAAACCAAACCGGATCGGCAGGCGCGATCGGCGGCAATTGCGCGCCGCCGCCGAGCGTCACCGGATACCCGCCCGCGGACAGCATCGCCCACCCGACCAACGGCATCGCGATCATCAGCGCATAAAGCACGAGATGCGATCCATGTGCCGCGAATTTCTGCCACCCCGGCATATCCGAAGGCAACGCCGGCGGCCGCGAGCTCAACCGCACCACAACCCGCACGCAAGCCAACACCAGCACCGCCACCCCAAGCGGCTTATGAATCGCAATCAGCACCGCATGCCGCTCCGACACCAACGCGACCATCCCCGCGCCGATAAAAAACATCGAGACGATTATCGCCGCCATCACCCAATGCAGCAGCCGCGCGAGGGGACTGAACGTGGTCTTCATCATCGTTTCTCCGAAAGCGGATGCGCGGCGCCGGGAATGCCCGCCTCTTCGCTCGTGCGGCGCAGATACGAATCCGCATACGCCGCCGAGCGCGCGGCGAGCAGCGGGTCGCCCGACGGGCGGATGCCGTCGGGCAGGATCGTCGGATCGTAATTGACGTCGCGGCACGGTCCGCTGTCCTGCGGCTCCACGCGGTCGAGCACGAGCAGTGTCGGCGAAGCGGCCGTCGCGCATGCGCTCGACGAGCAGATCTGACTGGCGGTGCACGAAGAACGAGCGGGTTTCGTTCGAGCCCGAACGCGAATATGCGGCGCGCTTGTTCGTCACCGCTTTGTCGGCCGGCGAATCCGGTCGGCGCGTCGGAAGGAAAGGAGGAAATCGCGCGCCATGAAGGCCGCTTACGAAACAACCGCAACCGCATCGGCACGGCGCGACGCGCATCGAGCGCAAAAAAGCCCCACGCGCGCCGCCCGCCGCCGCGCATCACGCAACGATCATTCGCACATCAGCTTCAGCGTCTTCTGCCCGTCGATCCGGTAATCGCAGCGATTCACCCGGTCGGCGAGCTTGACGTCCGTCGTCCGGCCATCCGCGTATTTGCAGCGGACCGTCACGTAACGACCGGCGTCGTACACATACCCGAGCTGCCAGTTGCCTTTGCGCTCGCCGCCCTCGTCGGGAACCAGCGTCGCCATCTCGCTCGGCGCGCCGTCGAATACGTCGACGTAACGCAGCGGGCTTTCCGCCCGCGCCGGGCACACTTCCGCCGCCGTGCCGGATGCGCTCGCGCAACCATAGAACGACATCGCCAGCAACACGCCGGCCGCTTTACTCCACGACATGGAAATTGTCCCCATTGTTCGACCGGCCGTGCGCGCCCCAGCGCAACAGCCGTTGCTTGACCGGTTGCGGGCTGGGCGGCGTCACGAACTGGTCGTAGACCAGGATGCCCGCCACCGACTGGCTCACGTAAATCGCCGCGTGGCCTTCGTATTTGCCAGCGGCATTGAACGTCGCGATCACGGTCCCCGGCACGATCGACGCGCTGTCCTTGACTTGCGCTCCCTTGCGCCATTGCACGGTCATCGGCAGCGTCGGGCATACGCGCTTCACGTACGACACGCACTGGCCGCACAGGTCGCGGCCCGACGTGTTGCGCCCGGACGGCGCGGTGTCGAACGGCCCCAGGTTGGACGTCGGCGCGCATGTCCATTTGCCGACGGGCGCGTTCGGGTTGTTCAGGTAGTGGGTCGAGACATAAGGCATGGTTTCCTCGGAGTGGAATGGAATTCGAATTATTACAACCAGCCAAGCGGACCGGATTGTCAGGCAGATGCCGAAAACTATCAACTGCCGCGACAATTGGACAAACTTCTTGCATCGCTGTGCAATTCGCACCGTGCGTCGGTCGATCATGACAGCGCGCATCGCGTGAGGCACGCGCCGCGCCGTCGGTTTGGAGATCGCGGAATCGACGCGATCGACTCGATCGACTCGACCGCACGCACGCCGCCGATCGCTCGCCGGGCGCGCTTGCCCGCATCGTGGAATAGACCGACACGCCGATTCGTTTACCTGTCGACCATCCCCTTGCGCGGAGCGACGCTTCGCGAAATGCGCTCGCAAACATCGATAACGACAGGCAGGACGACGCCGGCCGACACGCCTGGCGCCGAATTTCCGGGGTGTCCATTCAGAGCCCTATCATGAACAAGCTGATCCGTTGCGGAGCTGCGCTGATTTGCGCAGGTTTATCCGCGTCCGCATGCGCGCAAACCTATGACGGCTCGACCGCGCCGATCGACACGTCCGACTGCCTGGCAGTCACCGGGCAGGCGGACATCGACGGCGCGATGCAGCAGGTCGTCGGACGCGCGTGCCTGCAAAGCGACGGAACATGGCGGCTCGTCCAGAACGAGGACGGCAGCGTGCTGTGGTATCCCGTCGCCGCGTACCCGTATCCCGATCCGTGGTACTGGGGCACGCCGTTCTTCGTCGGCGCGGACACGACCTTCTTCTTCGTCGACCGCTTCCACCACTTCCACCACTTCCATCGGTTCCATCACTTTCATCCGATGACGCCAAGCCACATCGGCCCGCCGATGGGCGGCGGCTTTCATCATGGGACGTCGCACGGCGGCGGCATGAGCAGATCCGGCGCAATGCTGCGGCACTAGCGCGCCAAACGAACGAAACTACGCGCGTGCAATCTCCCGCCGCGGGCATCGTCCAGCGAGGCGAAACGATCGCGTTTCGTTTCCCGCGCCGGAACGTGACGAGCGCACGTGACATCTATGTCCTCACGGCGCGCGGAAGCGATCGTCGCATCCGGTTTCGTTTCCGCGAGCCGCCTGTCCGTCATTTGGGAGAACTCGTATGAAGATCATCACGAGAGGATGGCTCGCCGCGCTGGCGCTCGCGAGCGGCGCCGTCTGGGCGCAGGGCGCGGGACCGACCGATCCGCAGATCGCGGCGATCGTCGCGACGGCCAATCAGGTCGACATCGATGCCGGCAAGCTCGCCGAATCGCGATCCATGTCGAAAGACGTGAAGGCGTTCGCGCAACGCATGGTCGCCGACCACGGCAGCGTCAATCAGGCCGCCGCCGATCTGCTGCACAAACTGAACGTCGCGCCGGAAGACAACGCGACGAGCCGCAGCCTCAAGCAAGGCGGCGAAGAGAACCTCGCGAATCTGAAGAAGCTGCACGGCGCGGCGTTCGACAGCGCGTACATCGCCCATGAAGTGGCCTACCATGAAACGGTACTCGACGCGCTCGACAAGACACTGATCCCGAACGCGAAGAACGACGAGCTGAAGGCGCTGCTCGTCAAGGCGCGGCCGGTGTTCGTCGCGCATCTGGATCACGCGAAGCACTTGCAGGCGTCGCTGGGAAAGCGCGGTGGCTGACTGTCGGCGTGCCGGATCGGCACCTCCCAGCCGCAGCGCGCCCGCGAGGCGGTTCGTGCTCGCATGCGCGCTGCTGGCGGGCGCGGGCTTCGCGGCGACGGCAAGCGTCGCCGCCTCGGCCGGCACGCACGTCGTCGTCATCGAGGGCATGCGCTTCATTCCGCAGACGTTGACCGTGCATCGCGGAGATCACGTCGAATGGGTGAACCAGGACCTCGTTCCACATACCGCGAGCGCGACGTCGGACGCGTTCGATTCGGGCAGCATCGCGCCGGGCGCGCGATGGCGCTATGTCGCCGGCAGGCGCGGCGATTATCCGTATCAGTGCCAGCTTCATCCGACGATGCGGGCCACGCTGATCGTCCGGTGAGGCGGCTCGACAACATGAGGCGTTCACGATGACGAAACCCGCCACGGCGCTCGCGCCATACGATGCGGACGACGAACGATCGGTCGCCCGCCGCCTCGCCGCGGGCGACCGGTCCGCATTCGAGCCTCTGATGCGTCGCTACAACCGGCGTCTTTTTCGCGTCGCGCGCGCGACGCTGCGCTCCAGCGCGGATGCGGAAGATGCGCTGCAGGAAGCTTATTTGTCGGCGTATCGCTCGATCGGCCAGTTTCGCGGCGACGCCACGCTCCTCACGTGGCTCTCGCGGCTCGTGCTCAACGAATGCTTCGCGCGTCTGCGCCGGCAGGCGCGCCGCCAACGCGTCGTCCCGATAGTCGATATGAATACCGAATCCGAAATCGATGCGATGAGCACGCACGATCCCGATCCGTCGTATCAGGCCGCGGCGCGCGCCGAGTTGCGCGGCTTGCTCGAACAGAAGCTCGATCAGTTGCCGTACGCGTTTCGGATCGTGTTCGTGCTGCGTTCGGTCGAGGAGCTGAGCGTCGACGAAACCGCGAGCTGCCTCGGCATTCCCGAGGCGACGGTGCGCAGCCGTCATTTCCGCGCGAAGCGCCTGCTGCGCGAAGCGCTCGCCCGCGAAGTCGATCTGGCCGAGCGCGACGTGTTTGAATTCGGCGGCGGCGATTGCGATCGTCTCGTCGCGGCGGTCATGCGACGGCTGACGAGCGAATCAGGACGATAGCCTCGGCTACCGGCTGAGGCGACGCGGCGCCGGCGAATTCGCGCGAGGCGACGACGATCGCACGCACGCCGTGCGATCGTGGATACGGGCGCGCGTCACCCGCGTACCGCATGTCGATCGACGAACGCGATGCGCGCGGCCGCTCACACC
This sequence comes from Burkholderia sp. ABCPW 14, assembly GCF_001523835.1. NCBI lineage: Bacteria > Pseudomonadati > Pseudomonadota > Betaproteobacteria > Burkholderiales > Burkholderiaceae > Burkholderia > Burkholderia sp. ABCPW 14. The sequence goes on from NZ_LOVS01000072.1 coordinate 79,484, forward strand.
TTCGCGACGAGCGCCGCGATCTCGTCTTGCCCGAATCCCGCTTCAAGCAAGATGTCAGCGCTGTGCGCGCCGCGCCGCGGCACCGCGCCGGGCTGCGCGTTCGGCGAACCGGAAAACCGCGGCGCAGGCGCCGCCTGCAGCACGCCGTCGCGCTCCGCGTAGACGCCGCGCGCCGCGAGATGCGGATGCGACTTCGCTTCGACCGGGCTCAGCACCTGCGCGAAACACACGTCGGTGCCTTCCATCAGCGCGATCCAATGCGCGCGCGGCCGGCTCGCGAACACCGCCGCGAGCCGCTCGCGCAGCCGCGGCCAGCAACTCGCGTCGTATTGATTCCGGAACTCGTCGTCGCCGGTCAGATCGAGCTTGTCGAGAAGCAGCGCGTAGAACTGCGGCTCGAGCGCGCCGACGCTGACATACCCGCCGCACGCGCAGCGATAGCTGCCGTACCAGTGCGGACCGTCGAGCAAGCCCTTGCCGCGCTCCATCGGCTGAAAACCCGCCGCATGGATCGACAGCAGCAGGTTCATCAGATTCGCGCTGCCGTCTACGATCGCCGCGTCGACGACCTGCCCCGTCCCGCGCGAGCGCGCCTCCAGGATGCCCGCGAGCACGCCCATCGCGAGATACAGCGCACCGCCGCCGAGATCGCCGATGAGCGTCGGCGGCGCGAGCGGCGCGTCGCCCGGCTGCCCCGCGTACCACAACGCGCCGGACAGGCCGATGTAGTTGATGTCGTGTCCCGCCGCATCGGCGAGCGGCCCGTCCTGGCCCCAGCCCGTCATCCGTCCGTACACGAGCTTCGGATTGCGCGCGAAGCATGCGCCGGGCCCGAGGCCGAGCCGCTCCATCACGCCCGGGCGCATGCCTTCGATCAGCGCGTCGGCAGTCTCGGCGAGCCGCAGCACCGCATCGACCGCCGCGGGCTGCTTGAGATCGAGCGCGAGCGAGCGCTTGCCGCGATTGAAGATCGCGCGACGGCCGAGGTCGAGCGGATCGCCGTCGCGGCCGGCCGTGCGCTCGACGAGGATCACGTCGGCGCCCATGTCGGCGAGCAGCATGCCGCAGAACGGCGCCGGGCCCAGTCCGGCGATTTCGACGATTCGGATTCCGTGCAAAGGGCCCATGCCCGCTCCCGTGAGGTTCGATATTGTCGGTGCGATACGGCGTCGCATCGCGATGCGTCGGTCGCGCCGACCGTGGTTCGGCGACGCGACGCAACCTCACGCGTCACGCGTCACACGTCACGCGGTATGCGGTATGCGGTATGCGGTATGCGGTACGCGACGCGATTCCGCTCGCCGTATGACGCCCGGCGCACCACGCGCACCGAAACGTCCGGCTCAGTAGAAGGTCCGCCGCTCGGCGGCCATCTTGCGCAGCAACTCCGGCGCGGCGAAGCGCGCACCGTGCTGCGCCGCGAGACGATCGCACGTCGCGACGAACGCGTCCACCCCAACGCCGTGAATGTGCGAAATCGGCCCGCCGCGGAACGCCGGGAAGCCCCAGCCGAGGATCGCGCCGACGTCCGCGTCGCGGGCCGTCGTGAGCACGCGCTCCTCGAGACAGCGCGCGGTCTCGACCGCCTGCACCGTCACCAGCCGGTCGATCAGCGTCGTCACGTCCGGCTGCTCGGCCGCGACCGGGAACGCGTCCGCGAGCCCCGGCCACAGCGCCTTCTTGCCGCCGTTCGCAGGATAGTCGTAATAGCCTTGCCCCGCTTTCCGGCCGAGCCGCCCGAGCTCGACCATCCGCGCGGCCGCTTCCTCGCCGGGCCGCACGACGTACGCGTCGCCGAGATCGGCGCGCGTCTGCTTCGTAATCTTGTGGATCAGCTCGCTCGACACTTCGTCGGTCAGCGCGAGCGGCCCGACCGGCATCCCGGCGAGCAGCCCGGCGCTCTCGATCAGCGCGGGCGCGACGCCCTCGGCGAGCATCGCGAGGCCTTCGAGCACGTACGTCGAGAACACGCGGCTCGTGTAGAAGCCGCGCGAGTCGTTGACGACGATCGGCGTCATGCCGACCGTCTTCACATAGTCGAGCGCGCGCGCGAGCGTCGCATCGCTCGTGTCGCGGCCGACGATCACTTCGACGAGCGGCATCTTGTCGACGGGCGAGAAGAAATGCAGGCCGATGAAGTTCGCCGGCCGCGCGCTCGCTTCCGCCAAGCCCGTGATCGGCAGCGTCGACGTGTTCGACGCGAAGAGCGCGTCCGGCGCGAGCACCGCTTCGCTCCTGCGCGTGACGTCGGCCTTGATCGCGCGATCCTCGAACACCGCTTCGATCACGAGCTCCGCGCCGTCGAGGCGCGCGAAGTCGGTCGTCGCCGTGATCTTCGCGAGGAGCGCGTCGGCCTTATCCTGCGCGAGCCGGCCGCGCTGGACCTGCTTGTCGACGAGCTTGCGCGAATAGTCCTTGCCGCGCGCGGCCGCTTCGTCGCTCGTATCGATCAGCACGACGTCGAGCCCCGCCTTCGCGCTCACGTACGCGATGCCCGCGCCCATCATCCCCGCGCCAAGCACGCCGATCTTCCGGTAGCGCTGCGTCGGCACGCCGGCCGGCCGCGCGGCGAGCTTGTTCGCCTCGTTCATCCCGAAGAACAGCGTGCGGATCATCGCCTTCGCTTCCGGCGACAGCACCGCCTTCACGAAGTAGCGCGCTTCCGTCTTCAGGCCCGTGTCGAGGTCCGTCAGCAGGCCTTCGTACACGCACGACAGGATGCTCGCGACGGCCGGATAGTTGCCGTACGTCTTCTGCCGCGCGAGCGCGTTCGCCGCCATGAACACCTGCTGGACGGCCGGGTGCGTCACCGCGCCGCCCGGAATCTTGAAGCCCTTCGCGTCCCACGGCTGCGTCGCGGTGCGGCGGCTCGCGTCGAGCAGCCACGCGCGCGCGACGGCGATCTCCTCGCCCGCCGGCACGACCGCGTGCACGATGCCCGCCTTCAGCGCGTCGGCCGCCTTCAGCCGCTTGCCTTCGAGCAAGAGCGGCAGCGACGCCTGAATGCCGATCAGCCGCGGCAGGCGCTGCGTGCCGCCGCCGCCCGGCAGCAGGCCGAGCGTCACTTCGGGCAGCCCGAAACGCGCCTTCGGGTTGTCGGCCGCGACGCGATAATGGCCCGCGAGCGCGATCTCCAATCCGCCGCCGAGCGCCGAGCCCGGCATCGCGATCGCAACCGGCTTGCCGCCCGTTTCGAGCGCGCGCAGCGCGCGGTGCAATTCGCACGTGCGGTCGAAGAGCGTCGCGGCGTCGCTGCTCGCCTGCAGCCATTCGAGGTCGCCGCCCGCGATGAAGTCGGGCTTCGCCGACGTGACGAGAATCCCCTTCACCGCCACATCCTGAAGCGCGCGCGCCGCCGCCGCGAAAAACGCCTCGCAGCTTGCGCCGTTCAGCACGTTCTGGCTGCGGTCCGGCAGGTTCCAGGTGAGGGTCGCGATGCCGTCGTCATCGAGCGTGTAATCGATCATGGTGGTCCCCCGTCAAATCCGTTCGATGATGGTCGCCGTGCCCATGCCGGCGCCGACGCACAGCGTCGCGAGGCCCGTCCCCGCGCCGCGCCGCTCGAGCTCGTCGAGCAGCGTGCCGAGAATCATCGCGCCCGTCGCGCCGAGCGGATGGCCCAACGCGATCGCGCCGCCGTTCACGTTGATCCGGTCGTGCGAAATCGACATCACGTCGATGAAGCGCAGCACGACCGACGCGAACGCTTCGTTCAGCTCGTAGAGATCGATGTCGGCCGCGCGCATGCCGGCGCGCTTCAGCGCCTTCTCGGCCGCGTAGCTCGGCCCCGTCAGCATGATCGAAGGCTCCGAGCCGATGCTCGCGAACGAGCGAATCCGCGCGCGCGGCGTGAGGCCCGCACGCTTGCCCGCTTCCAGCGTGCCGATCAGCACGGCCGCCGCGCCGTCGACGATCCCCGAACTGTTGCCCGCGTGATGCACGTGCTCGATCCGTTCGAGCTCCGGATAGCGCTGGCGGATCACCGCGTCGAAGCCATACAGCTCGCCCAGCTCGGCGAACGACGGCTTGAGCGTCGCGAGCGTGTCGAGCGTCGTCTGCGGGCGGATCGTTTCGTCGCGATCGAGGATCGTGAGGCCGTTCGCGTCACGCACCGGCACGATCGAGCGCGCGAACCGGCCGGCCTGCGTCGCCGCGTGTGCGCGCCGGTGGCTCTCGACCGCGTACGCGTCGACATCGGTGCGGCTGTAGCCCCACTTCGTCGCGATCGTATCGGCCGACACGCCCTGCGGCACGAAGTAGCTCGGAATCGCGATCGCCGGATCGACCGGCCATGCGCCGCCGCTCGAGCCCATCGGCACGCGCGACATGCTTTCGACGCCGCCGCCGATCGCCATGTCCGACTGGCCGGACATCACCTGCGCGGCGGCCATGTTGCACGCTTCGAGGCCCGACGCGCAGAAGCGGTTGATCTGCACGCCCGCGGCCGTCTCCGCGTAGCCGGCCGCGAGCACCGCGACGCGGCCGATGCACGCGCCCTGCTCGCCGACGGGCTCGACGCAGCCGAGCACGACATCGTCGACGAGACGCGTGTCAAGGTCGTTGCGGTCGCGGATCGCGCGCAGCGCGGTTTCGGCAAGCCGCAGCGGCGTGACGCCGTGCAGGCTGCCGTCCTTCTTGCCTTTGCCGCGCGGCGTGCGCACGGCGTCGAAGATGTAGGCTTCCATGGATCGTTCCTTGGGTCGATGGGGACAGCCGGCTGGGACGGCGGTCGAGTCGGCCGGGTCGCACTGCCGGCCGGGGCGTTCTTGTCGGGTCTTGCTGGTCGGTGCTTGCTCGTCGGGTCCTGCTCGTCGGCGCCTTTCCGTCGGGACGTTCAGCCGGTCGGCCGACCAGCGGCCTCGTCGACGAACCCGTCGGCAGCCCCGTCGGCGAACCAGCCACGGACCGATCGGCGGGCCGATTCGCGCGCCGCGCGAACGGCCGACTGAACGGGAACGGCAGTCCGCCGCAGCGCCGAACCGGCATCGACCGCGCAGCCGATACGCTCGCGTCGAGCAGCATGACGAAGCGCGGATCGCCGATCGAGCCGTGACGCGCGGCTGCACCGGCCCGTGAGCCCGCGCATCACGGCCGCGCCGTCACAGCGTGCGCGCGATCAGCTCCTTCATGATTTCGTTCGTGCCGCCGTAGATCTGCTGCACGCGGGAATCGGCCCACGCGCGCGCGATCCGGTACTCCCACATGTAGCCATAGCCGCCGTGCAGTTGCACGCAGCGGTCGATCACCTTGAACTGCAACTCGGTCGTCCAGTACTTCGCCATCGACGCGGTGGCCGCGTCGAGCTTGCCCGCGAGCTGCAGCTCGATGCACTTGTCGACGAACACGCGGCCGACCTGAATCTCGCTCTTCAGCTCGGCGAGCGCATGACGGCTCGTCTGGAAGTCGATCACCGCGCGGCCGAACGCGCGGCGGTCGCGCGTGTAGTCGAGCGTCCACGCGAGCGCCGCCTCGGCCGACGCAATCGCGCTGATCGCGATCTGCAGCCGCTCCCACGGCAGCTCCTGCATCAGATAGACGAAGCCGCGGTTCTCTTCGCCGAGCAGGTTCCCGGCGGGCACGCGCACGCCGTCGAAGAACAGCTCGGACGTATCCTGCGCCTTCATGCCGACCTTCTTCAGCCGCTTGCCCTTGCTGAAGCCCGCCATCTCCGTATCGACGACGAACAGGCTCGTGCCCTTCGAGCCGCCTTCGGGCGTCGTGCGCGCGACGACGATCACGACATCCGCGTGCCAGCCGTTCGTGATGAAGATCTTCGAGCCGTTGAGCACGTAGTGGTCGCCGTCGCGCACGGCGGTGGTCCGCACGCCTTGCAGGTCGGAGCCCGCGCCCGGCTCGGTCATCGCGATCGCGCCGATCATCTCGGCGCTCGCGAGCTTCGGCAGGTAGCGCTCCTTGAGCGCGTCGCTGCCGTAATGGAGGATGTACGGCGCGACGATCTCCGAATGCAGCCCGAAGCCGAGCCCCGACGCGCCCGCGCGCGCGATTTCCTCGAACAGCACGACGCTGTAGCGGATGTCGGCGCCCGCGCCGCCGTACGCCTCGGGCATGCTCGCGCAGTGGTAGCCGGCCTCGCCGGCCTTGCGCCACACGTCGCGGTCCACGTAGCCCTGGTCTTCCCAGCGCTCGTGGTGCGGCATCACTTCGGACTCGATGAAACGGCGGACGGACTCGCGGAACTGCTCGTGCTCTTCGTCGAAGATGGTGCGGGGAATCATGGCGTCTCCAGTGAGTGATCGCATGGCGGCCGGCGTCGGCGACCTGCTGTTTGCGGTATTTGAGCAAGTCCGGGACAATCTGCGTTGATCCGAAACGCCATTTTCTTGATATGAAAAAGCAGCCACGCGGCGCCGGCCGGCCGGGAGTCGCGATCCTTCTGCCGCCGCGGCTCCTGGGCGGCTACGTGTTCCTCACGCAGGAAATGCTGCTGCTCGCCGGCACGATGAAGGCGCGCAGCCGCGACGTCGTGAACAGCCGGCTGTTCGACATCGCGATCCTGTCGCACGACGGCCGGCCGGTGCAGACGATCGGCGGAATCGACGTGCCGGCGACGGCCGCGCTTCGTGACGCCGATGCGCACGAAGTCGTGATCGTCCCCGCGCAGTTCATGCCCGACGAGCAGATCGACGCGGTCGAGCGCGTCTTCATCGACTGGCTGCGCCGGCGCTACGCGGCGGGCGCGCTCGTCGTCGGGCTCAACGCCGCGCCGCTCCTCGCGAAGGCCGGGCTCCTCGACGGCCGCGGCGCGACCGGGCTGCCGAGCGAGCGCACGCTGTTCGCGCGGCATTTTCCGGCGGTGCGCTACACGCCGTCGAAGCCGCTCGTCGTCGACGGGCGGCTCATCACGGTGAGCGGGATCAATCCGGCCGTCGACGCGTGCGCATACGTAATCGACTACTGCTTCGGCGCGGGTGTGTCGCAGCAGTTGCTCAAGGTCGCGCTCACGCAGGCGCTGCCGTCGTACGAGCACATGGCCGTGTGGGCCGCGCAGTACAAGCGGCACGGCGACGGGCCGGTGCTCGCGATCCAGGACATCGTCGAGCGCGCGCTCGCGCATCCGCCGACACTCGCCGAGCTCGCCGCACGCGCGGCGATGAGCGAGCGCACGCTATCGCGCCGCTTCGCCGCCGCCACGGGGCTCACGTTGCGGCGCTACGTCGCCGTGCTGCGCGTCGAGCTCGCCGCGTTCCTGCTGCGCACGAGCCAGATGACGCTCGATCACATCGCCGACGAATGCGGCTTCGCGAGCACGAGCGCGTTGAGCCATGCGTTTCTCGCGGGGCAAGGATGCAGCCCGATTCAGTATCGGAATCGGCATCGGCCGGATGCGCGGCGGGACGCGGCGGACGGAGACGCTGCGGGCAGTGCGGGGACGGTCTCGGGCGGCGGGGCGGATTCCGTTTGACGCCGGTGGGCGGTGGGCGGTGGGCAGTGGGCGGTGGGCAGTGGGCAGTGGGCAGTGGGCAGTGGGCAGTGGGCAGTGGGCGTTGAGGGGCGGGTGGCGGGTGGCGAGTGGCGCCGAATCGCGTGTCGCCTTGCCGCGGCAACGCATGACGAGCATCGACGCGCTCGCCCGCCGCTCAGGGCCTTCTCCCGGATCAGCTTCGCCTCTCGGCCGGGAACGCCGCCGCCGACCATGGCGCGCTTGGGTTTACGGCCAATTCAGGGCCTTTCCTCGACCGCGCCGCCGCCGCCGACGCGCGCCGGCCGACGCCGTTCTCACCGTTTCCGCCGATCACCTCACCGTTCGCGGCAGCCGTGCGGCGCGCAAACCCTTCGTCGCCACGCCCCTCCCGCACCGCACCATGAGCGCTCTGCCCCGCCCCATAAGGCTGGCACCGTTCCACCCGCTGTTTCCGGAACACTCGCGGCCATCGGCCCGACCGCCTTCATCGCCCGCCATCCATCGCTCGACCGGGTTGAAATATTACAAAAAAGGCAATATAAATAAATCCCATGTAATCACCTTTCGTTTTCAGCCGTGAGACGCTCCCCATGACGCAACCTGCCGCGAAACATCTGATCCTCGATTTGCTGGTCGCGAAGGACGGCGAGCCGCTTCAGGTGCGCGAAGCGATCATCGCGTGCCGGCTGTTCGGCCTCACCGAAAACAGCGTGCGCGTTGCGCTCGCGCGGCTCGCGGCCGAGTCGCTCGTCGAGGGCGCGGAGCGCGGCAGCTACCGGCTCGGGCCGTCGGCCGTCGAGCTGTCCGAGGAGTTGACCGCGTGGCGCACCGTCGAGACGCGGCTGCGCCGCTGGAGTGGCGCGTATCTGATGGTGTCGTGCATCTCGCTCGGCCGCGTCGACCGCACCGCCCTCGCGCGCCGCGAGCGCGCGCTCGAGATGCTCGGCTTCCGCGAATGGGACAAGAGCCTGTACGTGCGCCCGGACAACGTCGAAGGCAACGTCGATACCGTGCGCCGGCGGCTGACGAAGCTCGGCGTCGAGCCGGCGGCGGCCGTGTTCGTCGCGATGGGCTTCGACGCCGCGCAGGAAGCGCGCATCCGCGCGCTGTGGGACGGCGAAGCGCTGTCGAACGCGTACCGCACGCTCGGCGCGCAGCTCGAAGATTGGCTCGCGCGCGCACCGGAGCTCGATCTCGACGTCGCCGCGCGCGAGGCGTTCCTGCTCGGCGGCAAGGCGATCCGGCAAGTCGTGTTCGATCCGCTGCTGCCGGAGCCGTTCGTCGATGCGGCCGCGCGCGCCGCATTCATCGAATGCGCGCGACGCTACGTCGGCGTGGGCCACCGGATCTGGCGCGCGTTGTTCGACAGCGAGCGCCCGGCCGCGGCGGCCGCGCCGAGCGCCGCCGCCGTCAGTCGATTGCACTAGCGGGACACGCTGGAGGAGACATCGACATGACAGAGAGAATCCGCATCCGCGATCTCTTCACTCGCGACGAGATCCGCTCACTGACCGCGCGCTCGAACTGGCGCGGCGCATGGGCGGTCGGCTCGACATGGGCGGTGATCGGGCTCGCGTTCGCGGGCCTTGCGTATGCGCGTGCGCATTTCCCGCTTTGGGCCTTCGCGCTCGCGCTTGTGGCCGGCATGACGATACTGGCCGGACGCCAGCTCTGTCTCGGCATCCTCCAGCACGACGCCGCGCACGGCACGCTGTTCCGCACGCGCTGGGCGAACGACGTGCTCGTCGACTGGCTGTGCGCGCGCCCGGTGTGGAACGAGCTGCACAAGTACCGCCCGTACCACCTGATGCACCACGCGACGACGTCGTCGAGCGCTGATCCCGACCTGTCGCTCGTCGCCGGTCTGCCGACGACGCGCGCGTCGCTCGCACGCAAGTGCCTGCGCGACATCTCCGGCGCGACGGGCGTCAAGTTCGTGATCGGCCGCGTGCTGATGGACGCGGGCGTGCTGAAGTGGTCGGTGACGAACGACATCGAACGCCTGCCGCAGACGGGCCGGCGCTGGTGGGATTATCCGCTCGCATTCTTCCGCACCGCGGCCGGCATGCTGATCACGAACGGCATCCTGCTCGGCGTGCTGTGGGCGAGCGGCCATCCGTGGCTGTACGGCGTGTGGGTATTGTCGTACGTCACGCCGTTTCCGCTTTTCATCCGCATCCGCTCGATGGCCGAGCACGCATGCCTCGAAGCGAGCGACTATCCGCTGCGCAACACGCGCACGACGCACGCCGGCTGGCTCGCGCGCGCCACCGTCGCGCCGATTCGCGTGAACTACCACGTCGAACATCACTTGATGGCGTCGGTGCCGTACTTCCGCCTGCCGCGGATGCACCGGATGCTGCGCGAGCGCAGCTGCGTCGCGCGGCCGCCGTCTTACTGGCAGGTGCTGAAGACCGTCAGCGGGAAGGCGCCGGCGGTTTGAGCGCGGCTGCGGGCCATCGGCATCGGCATCGAGCCGATCGCCGATCGCCGATCGCCGCCGCTCGGAATGCGCATCCGCCGCGCGAACTTCGCGCCTGTGCCGCACTTTGCCCCGATTCGATTTGCGCGCATTTGGGCAGCATAAAAATCCCATTATTTGAATTTCAAACGCCCCCGATTTCCCGATTCGACGCCGATCGAGCCCGTCTTATTTACCAGGATAGCCGCTTGCGGTCCGAATAATGCGGCGATTCCGCGACGCGCAATGCCGCTCCCATCAACTGTTTCGCCGTTGTCCAATATGTCGTCCGGAATCAACGTATTGCAATTGTTGACAGTCATACATTAAAGATCGACATATCGTACGCACGTCAGAAAAACAATGCGTCACAATGAATAACAAAATCCATCAGCGCTTCAAATGACGATTTCGATGCCCGGCACATCGATGCCGATGCGTACGTCCGCGCGCCGTCGAGCTATCCGATGGTGCGCGCGACGATCGAACTGCCGCGCAACCGGCGCGTATCGCGATGATACGAAACCAGCCGTCGAACCCTCGAACGGTTCGACGGCTGATCTATTTGTGCGGCACAGACACCCGCTCACATCCAGTGGATAATTTGAGGATAATCCACAGAATGCACTGTGCATCCCAAAGTTATTCCTCACAGCCCGCGACAGTTCATTTTCTATGCAAAGGGTTGCCCGTTCGATACGCCCTTGATGCGAAAGGCATCTTGGTGCTTATCCACAGAAAACCACAGCCTTTATTGACTATTACTACGTTTGTATACAAGCAAAATACCAAAACACGGACCGTAGCTTGCACGTGTCGTCGCACTGAAGAAGACGCCCAGCCGCGGAAGAACCGTGCGAAGTTCTGACCGCCACCCGAGACCCTCGAACGCTCCGCCGCCGCACAGCCGGCAAGCACGCAGGCATGCCGCACTTCTTCACAGCCGCCCGACGCCTCGAAGCACCGCTTCCCCCGCAAAACAAAAAGGCGTCCGAATCGAACGCCCTTCTCCACAGCCCGGGTCTTTCGACCTCACCCCACCGGCTCCCGCTCGAGCTTCGCCGACACCGCATCGATGCGTCGCCGCACATACCGCACAAGCGCGCGCCACGTGACCCGCGTCAGCCAGATGCACACGAGCAGCCCGACGATCCCGATCGGCAGCATCGCGAGCCCGTAGCCGAACGCGATGCCGCCGAGCGCGAAGCCTGTCGGCGCGGCGACGCTGACGTGCTGCTTGCCGTTGTCGACGGTAATCCGGCCGCCGACGATCGACACCGAGTTCTCGCCGTTCGTCACCGACAAATGCACGCCGCCGTGGCCGTCCGGCGTCATCTGCACGTTGCCGCCCGCGATGCCGGGAACGTTCAGCCCCGGCGCCGACGCGCCCGTGTTCGCAACCGTCATCTGATCGCCGCTCACGCTCTTCAGATCGAGTGCGATCACGTCGGCGCGCGCAATGCTGAGCGTGTCGTCCTTGCCCGTCGTGAGCAGCTCGCGCGCGCCGTCGCCCGTCGCGTCGACCGAGAGCTTGCCGTCCTGCTTGCGCGCATCGATCACGCCCTTGCGCGTGACGATCGACACGCGGCTGCCGTCGTGCAGGTCGAGCACGTAGCGCTCGCCGTCGACGCGCAGTTCCTTCGCGTCGTTCCGCGCGTCGGCAGCCGCGGCGCTCGCGTTTTTCGCATCCTTCGCGCTCTTGCCGCCTTGCGCCTGCTTACCTTCCGGTGCGCCCTTGCCAGCCGTCGCGCCCGCGACGTCGACCTGCCCTGTGCCCACGCCGAACGGCAGCACGCCCGGCACGGGCGTGCCGAACACGTAATGGCTGCCGAACGCGACGAGCGTGACGAGCCCCGCGACCGTCAGCGCGCCGAAGAACACATAGCCCGTCGTCAGCACAAGCATGTACAGCAGGAACGGCACGAGCAGGATCACGTGCAGCAACCCCAGCCCGGCGATCGAGCCGACGACGCGCATCAGATTGCCGAACGAGCGCCGCTCTTCCCATTGCCGGAAGTTCGCCTGCGCCTTCAGCTCACGCGCGAGCTTTGCCGGATCGCCGAGTGCGGCGATCACGTCTTCCTCCGCGCGCCCGGCGGCGAGCGCGTCGCCGATATATTCGCGGTAGTCGGCGACGATCTCGTCGACTTCGCGCTTCGGCAGGCTGTCGAGTTCCTGCCGCAACCGCTGGATGAATGCGTCCTGCTTCATTGCCGTTCCTCTCCGTCCGCTCGCGTGCCGTGCAGCGCCAGCACGCCGTTGACTTCATCGACGAAACTTCGCCACTCGTCCTCCATCTGCCGCAGGCTCGCGCGCCCGGCGTCGGTAATCGAGTAGTACTTGCGCGGCGGCCCCGACGTCGATTCGACGAGGTAAGTCGTGACCCACGCCTCGGCCTGCAGGCGTCGCATCAACGGGTAGATCGTGCCCTCGCTGATCTCCATCGTTTCGGCGAGCGTCGACACGAGTTCGTACGCGTAGCTGTCTCGCCGCGCCAGCACGGCGAGCACGCACATGTCGAGCGTGCCTTTCTTCAACTGGGTCTTCATTCCGTTCTGCCGGCGTAATGTGCGTTGCAAGGTACTGTGCTATGTTCTGCGGCGGCCCGTCGTATAGGCCGCTGCGAACATGGGCGGACTATAGCAGTCAGTATCGTCCAATGCAAGGTACTGTTTTATGCACGATGTATATCACAAAGCGCGATGTGACACCCAAGGCGGGTTCAACGCCGGAACTCCAGAAAAGTGCGTCGTTCCACATGGTGAACATCAATCAGCTTGTTGCTTGACGTGACGAGCAGCCAAGCGTTTGCTGCGTCTGTTTGGCCTCCGACCCGTCGCCTTATACACAAGTCTGCCATCCGCAACCCGTAGGCCGGAACAAACCGTCGTCGGACAATGAGATAAACCGGGGCTTGTGAACTTTCGGCACGCTGCGTTTACTCCCGCTTGTTGCGTGAATGGCTTGGCCCTGAAAGCATCGTGCTGGACGGAAACCAAATTTGCTGACCTCGCTCCTGGTGAAGCGCGCCTGAGCAAGCGAGCGAGGACATTGACGGAACGATTGGTGGCCAAGCCGACGGCTGGCGTGCCTCAGGCGTGTCGGGCCGGGGCAAGACGATGGTGGGCGTACCGCTTCTTCGATGACGGCGAGGCCGAGTAGGGTGCAATTCTGGAGCCGCACTGGCCGGCAAACCGCGGGTCTTTGGCCACTGTCTTACGCGATATAGCGCGTAATGTATTTGCATCCGATCCATGTGGCGACTCAATAGGGAAGCCCTTGGTACGGAAACGTCCAAATCTCGAGCCCCCAAAGGAACCTCCGCATAAATCGGAAATTTCTTAGTGAAGTTTGCGTAAAGCATTGATTTCAATGAGCCGCGACGCCGGGGAAGCGATTTATGCAGTGCATACCGAAATCACTGCACCCGAACATCGTCCACTTTGTTGAAGCAGGCATGTTGCGATTGATTTCTGGAGGGAACGCCCGTGCACATGATTAGACCCGGAATGGGTACCGAGAACAGCGCCAGTCTGATCTCGGCGCTTATCCGCATGACCCGCCCCGCAACGGTGGTCGAGATAGGTGCCGGCGACAGCACGATTTTCATCGCGAAGGCGCTCCAGCAGACGCGGCAGGATTGGCACCCGATACACCGAATCGGAGATATCCAAAATCTGTCAGTTGCTCACAATCGATTACGCCCGGCTGAGGCGATATCTTGTCGATCGAGGTGTGCTGCAACGCCAAGATAACGTATATCGACGAGTTCTATCGCAATAAGGCGGACGGCATTCAACTGATTGCTAGTTTTTTGAGTTACCCGAATCGGTTTGCGAGTCGCACTGGGACTGGCTTTCCGGCCATGCCTCATTGCGCCCCCTCAGGTGGCCCGATTACGCCGCCCCCGAATTGGCTCTATAACGACGCCCGCTGACACCAGCGCCTTCGCCAGTTCAATGCCGAGTGCGTCCTGCAGAATGCGCAGGCTCGAGCACCACGAGCAGGAAGCGCAGCAGCATTGGCCTACCGGACTTTGAGCCTCGATAGCTTCGCATTCAGGCCTGTCAAGGCAAAACAACAACAAAATCGACCTGGACGCCCTCGTAGAGGGGCTGGAATTGATGGAAATTTCTGGGGTTCCGGCGTAGAACCCCAAAAGGGACGGACCGCGCCTGCGATTTGTGCGCAAGGCCGCGCAACGCGCGCGTCGCCAGCGTCTTCCGCTCAGAACGCAGTTTGAATTGACCGACAGCGCACACGGCGCACACGTCGGCCGATTTAGCCGATAGTGGCAGCCTGTCCATCCATTCGACCAAGCGAGAAGCGACACATGTCGGCGGCAAACCACAACGGCTCGACGGAATTCGACTACATCGTGATCGGCGGCGGCTCGGCCGGCTGCGTCGTCACGCACCGGCTCGTCAAGGCCGGGCATCGTGTGCTGCTGCTCGAAGCCGGCCCGCCCGACAATTCGTTCTTCGTCCACACGCCCGCAACCTTCGTACGCGTGATCGGCACGAAGCGAACCTGGGTCTACGAGACGGAACCGCAAACGCACGCGGCCGGCCGCCGGATGCACGTGCCGCAGGGCCGCACGCTCGGCGGCGGCAGCTCGGTGAACGCGATGGTCTACATCCGCGGCACGTCCGCCGATTACGACGGCTGGCGCGACGCCGGCTGCGACGGCTGGGGCTGGGACGACGTGCTGCCGTTCTTTCGGCGCGCCGAGCACAACCAGCGGCTCGCGGGGCCGCTGCACGGCGTCGACGGGCCGCTTCACGTGAGCGACACGCGCTTTCGCCATCCGCTGAGCCAGGCGTTCATCAAGGGCGCGCAGGAATTCGGGCTGCCGTACAACGACGACTTCAACGGGGCGTCGCAGGCGGGCGTCGGTTTCTATCAGACGACGACGTTCGAGGGTCGCCGCGGCAGCACCGCCGCGACGTATCTCGCCGCGGTCAAGCGCGATCCGTTGCTGACGATCGAGACCGACGCGTTCGTCACGCGCATCGTGTTCGAGAACGGCGCCGCGGTCGGCGTGCGTTATCAGGTGCGCGACGGCGAAGAACGGCTCGTTCGCGCGCGCGCCGAGATCGTGCTCACCGCGGGCGCGCTCGCGAGCCCGAAGCTGCTGATGCTGTCGGGCGTCGGCCCGGCGGATCAACTGCTGCAGCATGGCATCCCGGTCGTGCACGACGCGCCCGACGTCGGGCTCAACTTCCAGGATCACCTCGAAGTGTCGCTGTACGGCCGCGCGCGCGAACCGATCAGCCTCGCCGGCCAGGATCGCGGGCTCAACGCGCTGCGTCACGGGCTCCAGTACACGCTGTTCCATACAGGGCTCCTCACGTCGAACGTCGTCGAAAGCGGCGGCTTCGTCGACACCGCGAACGGCGGCCGTCCCGACGTGCAGTTCCACGTGCTGCCCGTGCTCGTCGGCGACGTCGGCCGCGAGCCGCTCACCGGACACGGAATCTCGATCAATCCGTGCTTCCTGCGGCCGAAGTCGCGCGGCACGGTGCGATTGCGCAGCGCCGATCCGCACGCGCCGATCCTGTTCGACGGCAATTTCCTCAGTCATCCGGACGATTTCGCGACGCTCGTGCGCGGCCTCTCGCTCGCACGCGAGATCATGCGGATGCCGTCGATGTCGAAGGTGATCTCAGGCGAGATGCTGCCGACCGACGGCGGCCGCGTCAATCTCGACGCATACGTGCGCTCGCACGCGAAGACCGTGTATCACCCGTCGGGCACGTGCCGGATGGGCGGCGATCCCGCTTCGGTCGTCGATTCGCGGCTGCGCGTGCGCGGCGTCAGCGGACTGCGGATCTGCGATGCGTCGGTGATGCCGTCGCTCGTGTCCGGCAATACGAACGCGCCGACGATCATGATCGCCGAGCGCTGCGCGGACTTCATGCTGTCGCCGGCCGGCGCGTCGAATGCGCGCGCGACGGCAAGCGTGCGGCAAGCCGCGCCGCTGCATGCGGACGACACGCCCTGAACGTCGCGCGTTCGCATGCGTCACGTCATCGCGTCATCACGTATTCACGTATTCACGATCAATTCAAGGAGACCTCAGCAATGCATACGTTCAACGACAAGGTTGCGTTGATCACGGGCGGCGGCACCGGCATCGGCGCGGCCGTCGCGCGCAGGTTCGCCGAAGCGGGCGGCAAGGTCGTGCTGCTCGGCCGCCGCCGCGAGCCGCTCGAAGCGGTGGCAAAACCGCTCGGCGGCGCCGCGATCGCCGTCGCGGCCGACGCGGCCGACGCGCGCGACGTGCAGCGCGCGCTCGCCGAAGCACGCGCGGCGTTCGGACGCGTCGACGTGCTCGTCGCGAACGCGGGCGGCCACGGCGTCGGCAGCGCGCTCGACACCGACGACGCGTCGTGGGCGCAGTCGACGCGCGTGAATCTCGACACCGCGTTCGTCTGCGCACGCGAGTTGCTGCCCGAGCTGATCGAGCGGCGCGGCAACATCGTGATCCTGTCGTCGCTCGCCGGACATTTCGCAGGCCCGAACGTCGTCGGCTACGTGACGACGAAGCATGCGCTGATCGGACTCACGCGCTCGCTCGCTCGCGACTATGGCCGCGCCGGCGTGCGCGTGAACGCGGTGTGCCCCGGCTGGGTGCGCACCGCGATGGCCGACGAGCAGATGGATGCGCTGCGCGATGCGCACGGGCTCGCGACGCGCGAGGACGCCTATAAGCTCGTCACGCGCGACGTGCCGCTCGGGCGCCCGGCGGAGCCCGACGAAGTCGCCGACACGGTGCTGTATCTGGCCTCGCGGTATGCGTCGATGATCACGGGCACGTCGCTCCTGGTCGACGGCGGCGCATCGGCCGTCGATCTGCCGACGATCGAATTCGCGCGCTAAGCGCGCGGCCACTTGAAAAACACGTCTTTCCGAGGACCTCCCCGATGAACGACAAACCGCAGGACTGGAAAAACTACGAAGACTTCGCGGCCGGCATCGACACGAACCGGCTGCCCGCGACGCAAGCGCTCGTCGGCCGCACATTGACGTTCGAGCTGCCGAACGGCGTGCTCGCCGCGAATTTCGTCGACGGTCATACGCTCGCATGGCGCCGCGGCGACGCGAGCGACACCGACTGGTACGAAGCGATCGAAGTCGCGCCCGACACGTTCTTCGTCGACGTCACGTTCAAGAGCCGGCCGGCCGAAGCGCTGACGCTCGTGTTCGACACTGCGACGCGGCGCGCGCTCGGCATCTTGTCGCGCATCCGCAGCCGCGAGGAGGCGGGCGCCGCGCCGCGCGTCGCGCAGGATTTCCTGGTCGGCACGCTCGCGGGCGACGAATTCGACGCGGGGGCATCCGGCGCCGCGCCCGCCGAGACGCGCGACCTGATCGGCACGCGCACGCTGAACGTCTACAGCCCGAACCACACGTACGAGCACACGTATCTCAGCTCGACGCGCTACTGCTGGCAATGCCTCGTCGGCGAGCAGCGCGGCCATGGCGACGTCGATCTCGCGACGACCTACAAGTTCGCCGACGACCTCTACGTGTTCACCTTCCGCGAATTCCTGATTCCGGTCGCGTCGGTGTTCGTCTTCAACTTCGCGGCCGGCCGCTCGACGGGCAAGTTCCTCGGCGAAACGGGCGAAGGTGCGATCGCGAACCGGCCGGCCGGCTCGTTCATCCGCAAACTGTCGCAGACCGTCTATCCGGACGATGCGCAACCTGTCTGAGGAATACACGATGCGTACCCCTTACCAAATCGTCGCCGAACATTACGCGGCATCAGACCGGCACGACCCGGCCGCGATGATGGCCGACATCGCACCGACGATCGAATGGACCGAGATGGCGGGCTTCCCGTGCGCGGGCACGTACCGCAGCGCGGACGAGATCGTCCGCAACGTGTTCCAGCGCCTCGGCCAAGCGTGGGACGGCTACACGTTCAAGCTCGACGCGCTGCACGACGCGGGCGACACCGTAATCGGCGTCGGCCGCTACTCGGGCACCTACAAGCGGACCGGCAAGTCGTTCGAGTGCCGCGTCGCGCACGTATGGCGCGTCGAAGCGGGCAAGATCGTGCGCTTCGAGCAGTTCACCGACACGCTGCTCGTCGCGGAGGCCATGCAGCCGTGAGCGCGCGTTCGCCCCTTCAACCCATCGTTCCGTTTCGCACGAGACTGACATGAACCTGGCCGATCTCTCGACACAGCATCAACGCCAATCCGGCTTTCTCGCCCGCCGCGCGTTCGGCAACTGGATCGACGGACGCGCGGCCGAGCCGCGCTCGGGCCGCTATCTGCCCGTCGTCGATCCCGCGACCGAGATGACGATCGCCGAAGTCGCCGCGAGCGACGCGCGCGACGTCGACGCGGCGGTCGCCGCCGCGCGACGCGCATTCGATTCGGGCGACTGGCCGCGGATGCGCCCCGCGGCCCGCGAGAAGCTGCTTTATCAGTTCGCCGAACTGATCGAGCGTCATGCGGACGAACTCGCCGCGCTCGAAACGCTCGAAACCGGCAAGCTCGTCGGCATCGCGCGCGCGATCGACGTGCTGGGCGGCGCCGAATACGTCCGCTACATGGCCGGCTGGGCGACGAAGATCGAAGGCTCGACGCTCGACACGTCGATCGCCGTGCCCGCCGACACCGAGTATTTCGCATACACGCGCCGCGAGGCAGCGGGCGTCGTCGGCGCAATCGTGCCGTGGAATTTTCCGCTCGCGATCGCATTGTGGAAGGTCGCGACCGCGCTCGCGTGCGGCTGCACGGTCGTGCTGAAGCCGTCGGAGGAAACGCCGCTCACCGCGCTGCGTCTCGGCGAGCTCGCGCAGCAGGCGGGCCTGCCCGACGGCGTGCTGAACATCGTGACGGGCACCGGCGGCGAGGCGGGCGCCGCGCTCGTCGCGCATCCGGGTGTCGACAAGATCACGTTCACGGGCTCGGTCGGCGTCGGCAAGGCGATCGGCCGCGCGGCCGTTGACCGCATGGCGCGCTTCACGCTCGAACTCGGCGGCAAGTCGCCGCTGATCGTTTTCGACGACGCCGATCCCGACATCGCCGCGCGCGGCGCCGCGCAGGGCATCTTCTTCAATCAAGGGCAGGTCTGCACCGCGGGCTCGCGCGTGTACGTGCAGAAGCGCCACTTCGAGCGCGTCGTCGCCGGCATCGCGGCCGCCGCCGAATCGATGAAGATCGGCTCGGGCTTCGATCCGCGCACGCAGATCGGCCCGCTCGTGTCGAAGCGGCACTTCGAGCGCGTGCTCGGCCATATCGACGCCGCGAAGGAGGAGGGCGCGACACTCGTCACGGGCGGCGCACGCGCATTCGACGGCGGCTATTTCGTGAAGCCGACGGTGTTCGTCGATACGACGCCGTCGATGCGGATCGTGCGCGAAGAAGTGTTCGGCCCGGTCGTCACGGTCACGCCGTTCGACACCGTCGACGACGCGGTGCGGCTCGCCAACGACACCGACTTCGGGCTCGCGGCGAGCGTGTGGTCGCAGAACCTGTCGCTCGTGCATCGCGTCGTGCCGCGCCTGAAGGCGGGCATCGTCTGGGTCAACACGCACAACATGCTCGACAACAATTTGCCGTTCGGCGGCTTCAAGCAATCGGGCTACGGCCGCGAGCTCGGCCGCGCGGCGCTCGAGCAATTCACCGAGCTCAAGTCCGTCTGCATCGCGCACTGACGCGCGACGCACGGCGACCAAGCAGCATCGAAGCAGTACCGAAGCAACACCCGAGCAACACCGAAGCGTCAAGGCAGTACCCGAGGGCGCGGCCCACACGCGGAGCCGCGCCCCACGACAACACCAGGAGACACGATGAAGCCGCTTTCCCCCAACATGAAGCGCACGCTCGCCGGCGCATGCATTGGCGCCGCGGGACTCTTCGCGCAGCATGCCGCGTTCGCGCAGAGCTGCGGGCTCGCCAACGGCAAGCCCGCGACCGGCGCGCCGATTCCGATCGGCGCGATCGTCGGCAAGACCGGTCCCGACGACTTCAGCTCGTCGGCCCGCGCGGCCGCCGCGTATTTCAAATGCGTGAACGCGAACGGCGGCATCAACGGCCGGCCGGTCCAGTACCTCGTCGAAGACGATCAGTGGAATCCGGAGACGGCGTCGCAGGTCGCGTCGAAGCTCGTGCGCGACCGCAAGGTGCTCGCCCTTGCGGGCAACGCGAGCTTCGTCGAATGCGGCGCGAACGCGAAGTTCTACGAACAGGAAAACGTGATCGCGATCGCGGGCGTCGGCGTGCCGCGCGAATGCTATTTCGCGCGCAACTACGTGCCGCTCAACATGGGGCCGCGGCTGTCGATGACGGAAGCGGCGCTGTACGCGAAGCAGCAGTACAAGGCGACGCGGATGGTCTGCATCGCACCGAACATCCCGAGCCTCGGCGCGTGGTCGTGCGAAGGGCCGGCGCTGTGGGGCAAGCAGAACGGCGTGACCGTCGACACGATCGTGATGGACCCCGATTCCGCCGATCCGACGTCGGTCGTGCTGCAGGCCGCGTCGAAGAATCCGCAGGCGATCCTGCTCGGGCTGCCGAAGGGGCTGATGGTGCCGATCCTGTCGGCCGCCGAGCAGCAGAACCTCGGCCGGCGGATTCATTTCGTGTCGGCGGCGTCCGGCTACGACCTCGGCGTGCCGAAGGCGATCGGGCCGTACTGGAAAGGCAACTTCGACGTGAATCTCGAATTCCAGCCGCTCGACGCGTCGACGCCCGACAACCAGAACTGGCTCGCGGTGATGAACAAGTACGGCGACAAGAAGGACCCGCGCGACACGTTCTCGCAGGCGGGCTACCTCGCCGCGCGGCTCGTGGCCGACACGTTGCTGAAGCTCCCCGCGAGCCAGCTCGACCGCACGCACGTGACGGCCGCGCTGCGCCAGGTGAAGGACTTCCGCAGCGACATCCTGTGCGGCCCGTTCTACGTCGGCGCGGGCGACCGGCACAACGCGAACAACGCGGGCCGGATGGCGCAATCGACGGGCGCGGGCTGGAAAACGGTGTCGACGTGCCAGGCGGTGGACGATCCGCAACTCGCCGACATCCGCGCGGCCGAAAAGAAGATGCACTGACGCCATGAACGCGATCGACTTCGTTCCATATCTGATCTCCGGGCTCGGCGTCGGCGCGGTCTATGCGCTGTCGGGCGTCGGCCTCGTCGTGCTGTATCGCGCATCGGGCGTGCTGAACTTCGCGTTCGGCGCGACGGGCGCGCTGGGCGCATACGTCGCGGCCGCGTGTCTCGACGCCGACTATCCGCAGACGCTCGCATGGGCCGCGGCGATCGCCGCGTCGACCGCGGCGTCGCTCGTCTACGGCCTCGTGCTCGCGCCGCGTCTCGCCGCGCGCGATCGCGTCGTGCGCAGCGTCGCGACGCTCGGCTTCGCGCTGATCCTGCTCGGCTTCTGCGAGTGGTATTGGGGCGACACGCCGCGTCGCCTCGTGCTGCCGACCGACAGCGAGGCGCTCGACTTCGGCGACGTCCGCTTCACGTACACGCGAATCGTCGGCCTCGGCCTCGCGTTCGCGATGATGGCGGCGATCGGCGTCGTGCTCGCACGCACGCGGCTGGGGCTCCAGATGCGCGCGCTATCGAACAACCGGCACTTGAGCGGGCTGCTCGGCATTCGCGTGCTGCGCGTCGACGTCGCCGCGTGGGTGATCTCCGGCGTGTTCGCGGGCATCACGGGCCTGTTGCTCGCGAATCTCGTGCGCCTGCAGGCAGCGGTGCTCACGTTCCTCGTGATCCCGGCGTTCGCCGCGGCGATCGTCGGCCGCCTCGCGTCGCTGCCCGCGACGGTCGCGGCCGGCATCGCGATCGGCCTCGCCGAGGCGCTTGCGATCACCGTGCCCGGCTTCGCGCAGTACCGCAGCGCGACGCCGTTCCTGATCGCGCTCGTCGCGATGCTCTTCATCGGCTCCAGATCGATCGGCCACGCCGCGAACGAATCATGAAAACGCCACTCGCCTTTGCTGCGCCGTCGCGCGATGCGGCCGCGCGCGTTCGTCCGTTCGGCGCGCGCCTGCCGCTCGTCGCGACGCTCGGCACGCTCGCCGCGATCGCGCTCGTCGTGCCCGCCTTCGCCGACGCCTACTGGATCAAGACGCTGACGTCCGCGCTGACGGTCAGCATCGCCGCCGCGGGCGTCGCGCTGCTGTATCGGCAGCTCGGGCTCGTGTGTCTGTCGCAATACGCGCTGCTCGGCGTCGGCGGCTGGATCGCGCTGCGGCTCGCGCATCTCGGCGTGCCGTTCGAGCTGTGCATGATCGCGGGCGCGGTCGGCGGCAGCGCGATCGGGATGATCGCCGGGCTGCCCGCGCTGCGCCTGCGCGGCCTCTATCTCGCGCTCGTCACGCTGATGATGGCGGGCGGGTTTCAGGTCGTCGTGTCCGCGATCGGCTTTCCGGACGGCGGCGGCGGCTTCGCCGGCCATCTGTCGTTCGGCGCGCGGCAGATGATGGCGAGGCCGCTCCTCGGCCAGAGCGACGCCGCGTACTTCCGCTACGTCGCCGCATGGGCCGCGCTCGCGTTCGCGTTGATCGAGCTGCATCGCCGCTCGAAGGCGGGACGCTCGTGGGCGCTGATCCGGCGCGGCGAAACAACGGCGCTCGCGGCCGGCGTGAACGTCGTCCTCTATCAGACCTGGGCATTCGGGCTCGCGGGACTGCTCGCCGGGCTGTCCGGCGGCCTGCTCGCGGGCACCGTCGGCCAGCTCGACGGGCGCGCGTTCGCCGCATCGGAATCGGTGCTGCTGTTCGCGCTGTCGGTCGTCGGCGGCGTCTACCACTGGTTCGGCGCACTGATCACCGGGCTCCTGCTGCGCGCGGTGCCGGGGCTCCTGACCGACTTCGGCGTGAACGGCTATCTCGCGATGATCTTCTTCGGCGCCGCGCTCCTGCACGCGCTGATCACGGCGCCCGCCGGCATCGCCGGACAGCTTGCCGGACTCGCATCGCGCATCGCGCGTGCGTTCGGCGCGCGCGACGGAGGCACGCGATGATCGAGATCTCGAACCTGATCGTGCAGTTCGGCGGCACGCGCGTGCTCGATTCGCTCGACGCGACACTCGCCGCGCCCGTGTGCGGACTGATCGGCCCGAACGGCGCGGGCAAGACGACGCTGCTCAACGTGCTGAGCGGCTTTCTGCGGCCGCGCGCGGGCAGCGTCGCGCTCGACGGCCGCGCGCTGCTCGGGCTGTCCGTCACCGAGCGCGTGCGCGCAGGCGTGCGGCGTACGTTCCAGACCGAACAGATCGTCGAGGATCTGACCGTTTACGACAACGTGCTCGCGCTCGCCGAGCACGTGATGCCGGCGCTCGCGGCGCGCGACGACACCGTGCGCGCACTCGAACTCGTCGGCCTCGCCGACGTCGCGCCCGTGCCGGGGGCGGCGCTCAACCTGTATCAGCGGCGGATGCTCGAGCTCGGCAAGGCGCTCGTCGGCGAGCCGCGTCTGCTGCTGCTCGACGAGCCGGGCGCCGGCTTGAACGAATCGGAAGCGGATCGGCTGCGCGACGTGATCGTTCGCATTCCAGAACTCACCGGCGCGCAAGTGCTGCTGATCGATCACGACGTCGATCTGATCGACGCCGTGTGCGCCGAGACGCTCGTGCTCGACTTCGGCAAGCGGCTCGCGCTTGGGCCGACGCGCGCGGTGCTCGACGATCCGCTCGTGCGCAGCGCGTATCTCGGCAAGGAGGCCGACGATCATGCAGCTTGAAGTGAAAGACCTCGTCGTCCATCGCGCGAACAAGCCCGTGCTGCACGGCGTGTCGCTCGCGGTCGCGCCCGGCCGGGTGACGGCGCTCGTCGGCGCGAACGGCGCCGGCAAGTCGACGCTCGTGATGAGCATTGCCGGCGTGCAGCCCGCCACGTCGGGCGACGTGCTGCTCGACGGCGCGCCGCTCGGCGCGCTGCGGCCGGAAGCGGTGCGTCGTCGCGGGATCGCGGTCGTGCCGGAAGGACATCGCGTGCTCGGCGATCTGTCGGTGCGCGACAACCTGCGCGCCGCGGGCGCGTTTCTGCCGACGCGACGGCTGAACGATGCGATCGAACGCATGCTCGCGATCTTCCCGGAGCTGAAGCCCAAGCTCGATGCGCGCAGCAACGATCTATCGGGCGGACAGAAGCAGATGGTGTGCGTGTCGCAAGCGCTGATCGGCGAGCCGCACACGCTGCTGATCGACGAGCTGTCGCTCGGCCTCGCGCCGACCGTGACGAAGCGTCTCGCGCAGACCGTCGCGCAGATCGCGAAGCAGGGCGTCGCGGTGCTGCTGATCGAGCAGTTCACGACGATCGCGCTCGCGCTCGCGACCGACGCATATGTGCTCGAACGCGGACGCGTCGCGTTCGCCGGCAGCGCGCAGACGCTGCGCGAGCGGCCGGAGATTCTGCACGGCAGCTATCTGGCGTCGAAGGGAAGCGGCGCGAGCGCGGCTTGATGCTTCCGAAGGAAGCGGCGCCCGGCGCGACGCAACAGCGCCGGGCGCCGCCCGATACCGAGACGCGGGCGCCGGCGCGGACTCGCGTTCAGGACAACGTGCGTTGCCGCACGAACTCGCGCGGCGTCATTCCATAGCGCTGCTTGAAGCTGCGGCAGAAATGCGCGCTGCTGCTGAAGCCCCAACTGAACGCGATCTCGGAAATGGCCGGCTTCGCCGCGCGCGCGTTATCGAGCGCCTCCTTGCAGCGCTCGAGCCGGTTCGACCAGATGTAGCGGTCGATCGTCACGCCTTCCTCTTCGAAGATCCGGTGCAGGTAGCGTTTCGAGCAGCGCAACTCGCGCGCGATCCGGTCGATCGACAGATCGGCATCGGCGAGATGGCCCTGGATGTATTGCTTGACGCGCATCCTCAACACGGTGGGCAGTGTCATGTGCGTACCTTGCACGTCGTGCTGCGCGGTCAGCGTCGACACGATGAGGCCGAGAATCGTCTCCGACAGCGCGGTGCCCGTCGTGCCGGGCAGCGACGGCAATTGTTCGGACAACGACACGAGAAACGACGACAGCAGCGAGAACAATCCCTTGAGCTCGAACTCGCGCGCGTCGGACGTATGCAGGTCGGGCACCGCAAAGCCGCCGAGCTGCTTGCGCGGGATCTGGATCGCGAGCTGCTCGACGTGCGTCAGGTTCGCGATGCTGTACGGCACGCGCGGATCGTACAGGCTCCAGTCGCCCGTGCGCAGCCGGAACACCTTGCTGCGCTGTTCGATCTCGCTCTCGCCGCTCAATTGCAGGATCAGCTTGAAGTAATCGGAGCCGTGATCGTGCAGCGCCGCGACGGGGCGCACGATCCGGTGCGCGGGCGCGGCGATCGTGAACACCCGCATCGGGCCGATCTCGTACTGGCTGAGCTGCGCGTCGAACGCGTCGCCGTCGTCGCAGCACGCATCGAGTCCGCCGAAATACTGCGTGACGACGCGGCCCCAAGCGCGGCCGCGGAACGCGGGCGATTCACCCGCCGTCGTGAAAAATCTGCCGTTCACCATGCGCTCCTTGCGAGTACACGTCTAGCCGGACCAAAGCTGAGCATCCAGTCACCCGGATATACTTAGCATATTAAATATTGTGGGCGGACTGAATCCGGTTTACTCCGGAACGTGAGCTCGACTGCCCGAGCGTCGATTGTGAGGCGATGACATCGGCGTTATGTGCGCTGGCCCACATAAGACTTCGGCGCGGCGCAACCGTCGATGGAGTCGGCGATCGTCGGAAGAATGCGCGCGATCGCGCCGCGCGTGCGGCCGGCGCCCGGCGCGTGCGGCGCGCCCGGCGCTTGCGCCGGGCGGCTTCGCGCCGCGGCCGCCGGGCTCAGAAGCGGGTCAGCATCCCGATGCGCGCGAGAAACTGCGAGCGCGAGCTCGATTGCGCATCGGGCCCCATCACGCCGTTGATCCACGCGTGCGCGCCGGCGCTGCCGCCCGCGTACTGATACACCGTCTCGACGTACGCGGACGTGCGCTTCGACAGCGCGTACTGAACGGCCGCCGTGACCTGGTGCGCATAGTTGTGGTCGAGCTGGGCGTTGCCCTTCATGTATTCGTAATTTGCGCCGATCGTCCACGGCGCGCCGACGTAGCGCGCGCCCGCCTGGATCACGTCGATCCCCGCGCCCGTCAGCGTGTTCTTCGTGTTCGTGTATAGCAGGTTCAGGTCGAACGCCGACAGCGCGTAGCGCGCGCCGAGCCCCCAGTTGCGCAGGCCGTCGTGGCCGTTGTTCATCTGCGGATATTTGACCTCGACGTATGCGGCGCCGAGCGCGAAGTTGCCCGTCTCGTACTTGAGGCCCGCGCTCACCGTGCTGTTCGTCGACAATCCGCCGCCCGCCTGATTGCCGAAACCGTACAGCAAGCCGAACACGAGACCGTTCAGGTTCGCGCTCGTGTACTTGACCGAGTTCGACACGCGGCTCGAGCCCGCCATCCGGTCGAAGTCGAATGAGCCGGTTGGATTGTCGGGAATCCCGAGCTTCGAGAACGGCCCCTGGCGGAAGTTGTAAAGGCCGCCGTAGCGGAACGCGCCGTCGAACGAGCCGAACGTCAGCGAATCGGTCATGAAATCGTATTGCTGGCCGAACGTCACGCTGCCGAGGCGCTCGCTCCACAAGCCGACGAGCGCGGTGCGCGAGAACATCGAGCCTGGCGTCGGCAGCGCGGCGCCATTGCCGAGCGCATATTGCGACGTCAGCTCGAAGATCGCCTTCGCACCGCCGCCGAGATCCTCCGTCCCCTTGAGCCCCCACAGGTTCGGCACCGCGATGCCGTCGTCGAAATGCAGGCTGTGCTTGCCGCCTTCGTTCGACACGTAGGACACGCCGGCATCGATCAGGCCGAACAGCGCCACACTGCCGTCGGACGCATGCGCGCCCGTCGCGACGGCCAGGCCCGCCGCCGCTACCGCAAACTTCTTCATCGTCGTCTCCGTTGGGGTTGTCGTTATGCGCGGCGACGCTCGAGGCGTCGTCGTCGTTCTCCGGCTCGGAGTGTGGAGCAGCGTGCGGCGCGCATCTTTCCCGACGGCGCACAAACACTAGCTCGACGATGCACACCGGCATCGTCCGACGTTACGGATGACGAAATGAAGGGCGCGACATGCCGCGATGCAGCGCGCCCCTCGGGAAATCCGGTGCGCGCGGCGAAACGCAGCAGGGAAGGGGATCGCGCGTACGGATGCAGCGGGAAGCCGCTGCGCGCCACGCGCCGGAAACGAACGGCGATGCGGCGGCGCAGCGAAGCAACGCGGCGACGAAGCTCAGGCCGCGTCGTGCGCGTTTGCGGCGGTCGTCGGCAGATCATCGACGGTGCGCGCGCGCACGTAGCGCGCCGGGTCGTCGACAGCCGCTTCCAGCGCGCGGAAATGCGCGGCGCCGCACTGGATCTTGCGCCGCTCGTAGGCGCGCAGATCGCCTTCGGCGAGGCCGCTCTTCGTCTCGACGACGAAATAGAGCCGCGGCCCGTCGTCTTCGGCGATCATCACCGCCCAGTCCGGGCTGTAGTTGCCGAGCGGCGTCGGAATCCTGAACCAGCCGGGCAGCTTCGCGTACAGCCTGACCGCGTCGTCTTGCTCGAGCGCGTCGGCGAATGCGAGCTCGGCCGTCGTATCGCACGGCACGTCCTCGTGGATCGATTTCGTCGCGTCGCGCCGCATGCTCGACAGATAGCCGGTGAGCGGCTCGTCCTCGAACAGCGACAGCGCATGGACGTGCTGCTCGCCGAGCAGCTTGTATTCGATCCCGTCGACGAGCGCATCGCGCTTGCAGCGCTCGAGCGTCGCGGCGACGAGCGCGATGAAGCGCTGCGGATTGCGTGGGAATTCGTCGAGCCGTCCGCTTTCGATCAGCACCGTTGCGATCGTGCGCCGCGTGAGCTGCGTGCGGTCCTGCAACTCGGTCAGCAGATCCGGCAGATCGACTTCGCCTTCGTCGATCGCGATCATGCCGGCATCCGCGGTCTCGGTCGCCTCGACGCCCGCCGCGTCGATCGCGATATCGGCCTTGCGCCACTGCAGCCGCGCGTGCGCGACCTCGGGCGCCGCCTTCAGCGCGGCGACGCAGCGCTCGATCAGGCGTGCGTTGTTGAAATTCACGCGATACGTAGTCCGATATTTGATGCGGTCCCACAGCGCGCGGAACGCGTCGCCGAGATACACCGCCTTGCCTTGCGCATCGCGGCGCAGCGCGATGTGCCGACGCTCGTCCGCGTTGCGCACGTCGAGCCGGCCCGCGAGCTTGCGCAGCATGTCGACGATCAGCGCGCGCTGCGCGTCGAATTCGGCGGGCAGCGGCAGCGCACGCAGCTTCAGCGCCGCGCGCAGCGTGTCCTGCACGCGGCCGCGCGCGTCGAGATAGCCGGCTTCCCTCAGGAATGTCCAAAGCGCCGTCGACAGCTCGACGCCGAGCGGCTGCACGCTACCGTCCGCGGCCGGCACGGGCAGCGCCGCGAACTGATGCGTTTCGACGACGCCGAAGCGGATCCCCGTATCGGCTTCGATTTCCTTCTGCAGATTGTCGGCGAACTGCTCATAGCGCTCGCCGGCGATCACCGTCAGCGTGTTGACGTCGAAGCCGCGCACGCGCTCGCCGCGCTGATCGACGGCGAGACGCAGCCCGCGGCCGATCGTCTGGCGACGCTCGCGCTCGCTATGGATGTCGCGCAGCGTGCAGATCTGGAACACGTTCGGGTTGTCCCAGCCTTCCTTCAGCGCCGAGTGCGAGAAGATGAACTTGAGCGGCGTGTCGAACGACAGCAGCCGCTCCTTGTCTTTCATGATGAGGCTGTACGCGCGCTCCGCATTCTCGCGGCTGCCCGCGCTCTTGTCGCTCGTGTCGGTCCAACCGCCTTTCTTGTCGATCGAGAAGTAGCCGTCGTGCACGGCCTCGGCCGCGCCCGCGGGATCGACGCCG
The DNA here is from genome assembly GCF_001523835.1 of Burkholderia sp. ABCPW 14. NCBI lineage: Bacteria > Pseudomonadati > Pseudomonadota > Betaproteobacteria > Burkholderiales > Burkholderiaceae > Burkholderia > Burkholderia sp. ABCPW 14. Next base: position 108,269 of record NZ_LOVS01000072.1, read on the forward strand.
TCGAACAGCGCGCGATATGCGGGCAGCTTCGCCGCGCGACGGTATTCCTCCTCGAACAGCAATGCGTAGTCGCCCTTGAACGGATGGCCGTGCCGGTCGTACTTGCGGTACTTGTCGACCGCGTCGACGAAGAAGAGCGACAGCACTTTCACGCCGAGCGGCTTCAAGCGCAGCTCCTTGTCGAGATGCTCGCGGATCGTGCGGCGGATCATCTCGCGCTGGATCGCGGGCACATCGACATCGCCGTACGCGTCGCCGATCGACAGGAACGCGTCGCCGCCCGGATAGCGCAGTTCGAGGTACTCGGCGCCGCGCGCCGCGTGAATCGCACCGATCCGGAAATTCGCGTAGACCGCGCGTTTCGTGACCCGCTCGAGATCGTCGCCGTCCGCGACGGCGAGCGTCTGCCGCTCGACGTCGCCGGCGGGCGTCGCGACGTCGAGCTCGACGCGCGCCGTGATCGCGCCACGCCGGCTGCCGATCGACATCACGCGCATGAACGGCTTGTTGTGCGCGTCCTCGACGGTCGCCGACGCGATCTCGATCTGCTTGACGAGCTTGCGCTCGTACGCGTCGATCGCATCGAGCCGGTACAGCATCTGGTACTTGTCGGCGTGGGTCGCCGAGTAGCGCAGCGTGCACAGCGGCCGCATCGCGTCGAGCGCTTCCTTGCCGCGCCCTTCCAGCCCGCCGTCGACGCTTTGCGGCTCGTCGACGATCACGATCGGATGCGTCGCGCGGATCAGATCGATCGGCTTCTCGCCGCCCGTCTTTTCGCTATCCTTATAGAGATTGTTGACGTCCTTCTTGTTGATCGCCGCGACCGTGACGATCATGATCTGCACGGTCGATTTCGACGCGAAGCTGCGCACCTCGCCGAGCTTCGCCGAATCGTAGACGAAGTAGTCGAACGGCACGCCCGCGTACAGGCGCTTGAAATGCTGCTCAGTGATCTGCAGCGTCTTGTACACGCCTTCCTTGATCGCGACCGACGGCACGACGATCACGAACTTCGTGAAGTCGAAGCGGCGGTGCAACTCGAAGATCGTGCGCAGGTAGACGTAGGTCTTGCCCGTGCCCGTTTCCATCTCGACGGTGAAATCGTTCGAGCTCGGCGCGCCGCACGGCGGCAGGCCGTTGCGCACCTGCACGCGCGCGAGATTCTCCGCGAACGTGTGGGCGTCGAGCGTCAGGCGATTGCCGACGCCGAGCCCCGACTCGGCCATCCCGAGCGACATCTGCGGCGTCGCGCGCCGCCGCGCGGCTTGCGCGGTCACGCTGAATTCGGCGCGGCACGCCTCCTGGCCGCGAAACAGATCGCATACCGCCTCGATCGCTTCGAGCTGATAGTCGAGATCCGACTCGAAATGCAACTGCATGCTCAATCTTCCTTGTCTGCGTGTGGCTCGCGTGCGCGCATCAGAGGCTCCGGATGCGCTTCACGCCGTGCTGCTCGAGGATCGCCGACAGGTTCACCTTCGCGACGTCGTCGGTGAAGCCGCTGTCGCGGAACACGCAGGTCACGTCGCGCGCGTCTGCGGCGCCCGCCGCCGCCGATGCCGCGATCAGCTCGACGATGCCTTCGCCCAGCGCGTCGGTCGCCGCGCGATCGATGTGCGCGTCGAAGCACGCGACGATCGCGCCGTCGATCACGTAGACCGCCTTGCCGGCAATCGTCCGCGCTTCGATCGGTGCGCACAGGTCGAGGCCAAGCTTCAGCATCAGTTCGTACAGCAGATCTTCGTCGGAACGGCTCGGCTTGATGTGCTCGACGGCCGCGAGCAGCGACTGCTGAATGTCGTCGCCGCGCGGGTCCCATTCGGAGACGTTCGTCGAATCGAGCTTGAACACACGAAAGCCGAGGTCGGCGCGCACGCCCGGATGCTCGGCCGCGATCCTCGCCGCCGAGCGCCGCAGCCGCTCCTTCGTCAGTTCGGCGAGATTGAGCGGCTTGCGCCGCGCCGCGCAGAAATCGGCGGCGGCCTTCTGGTCCTTGCTGTCGGCGTCGAGCGGCTCGGGCAGTTGCACGAGCGCGTAGCGGCGGTTGCCGCCGTCGGCCGCGTTGAGCGCCATCACCGCATGCGCGGTCGTGCCCGAGCCGCCGAAGAAATCGACGATCAGGTCATCGCCGTCCGTGCACCAGCCGATGATCGACGCGGCGAATTCGACGGGCTTCGGCTGATCGAACGGAATCTCGAGCGATTTCAGGAGCGCGTCGTCCGAGCCGCCGAACGGCAACACCGACGGCACGTTCTCGTACATGTTCTCGTCGAGGAAGTAGATCCGCTGCGGCTGCGTCGTCTCGTCCGCGCCGAATTCGACAAGCCCCTTGTCGAGCAGCGCCTGCATCGTCGCGGGCGGATTGCGCCAGCCGCGCTCGGGCACCGGGCACGGCTGGCCCGTGACCGGATGCACGAGCGGCACGAAGTAGTCGTCGGGCGCCTTCTTCTTGTTCGGCCACGCCATCGACACGAGCCGGTAGACGCGGCCGTCGGCCGAGATCCGGTCGTACATCGCCTCGCCGCCCGACAGCGTCGTCTGCGACTTCACCCAGCTCCGGTACGCGACGTTCGCTTCCGCGATCGTCGACGCGCCCGCGATCGCGCTGCGCGCCGCGTCGAGCATGCGCTGCGCGTTGCGCTTCGGGCGCTTGAGCGGCGCGCGCTCGAACAGCAGCTCCGCGTCGCGCGCGAACAGCACGATCGATTCGTGCTGGTACGCGATCCCGCGCGCGTCGCCCTTCGGATTGCGCTTGTCCCACACCGCGACGCCGAGTTCGTTGTCCTCGCCGAAGATCTCGCGCATCACGAGCACGAGCGCGTGCTGTTCGTGCTCGTCGATATGCACGGCGATCACGCCGTCGTCGGCGAGCAGGTCGCGCGCGAGCTTCAGGCGCGGATAGATCATGTTGAGCCAGTCCGTGTGGAAACGGCCGCTCGCGTCGGTGTTGCTGCTGACCTTCTTGCCGCCCGTCGTCTGGCCGGTCAGCTCGAGATAGTGGCGCAAGCTGTCGGTGAAATTGTCCGGATAAACGAAATCCTTGCCGGTGTTGTACGGCGGATCGATGTAGACGAGCTTCGCGCGCCCCGCGTAGCTCTTCTGCAACAGTTTCAGCACCTCGAGGTTCTCGCCCTCGATCATCAGGTTGCGGGTCGACGCCCAGTCGACGCTTTCGCGCGGGTACGGGCGCAGCGTGCCCGTCGACGGCGTGAGCGCGAGCCGGCGCGCGCGGCGCTTGCCGTGCCAGTTGAGGCCGTATTTCTCGTCGGCATCGGCGACGGCCGGCGCGCCCACGAGCGCCGCGAGCGCATCGAGGTTCACCGACGCGCCATCCGGCCCTTCGGTCACCACGTCCGGAAAGAGCGCCTTCAGGCGCTCGACGTTCGCGGACACGAGATCCGCGGATTGCGCTTCCGGGCTCGCCGCATCGAGTTTTTGCATCATCCTTCCCATCCATTGCATGTCTTCGCGTCGGCGCGCGCCCGATTCCCGGGCTCGCGCGGCGCGGCAAAGGCGAAACGCTAGCGATCCGTCCGCCGCAGGTCAAGGACTTGCGGCCGGGGCGCCGGCGCGTGCCGCCGGGCAGGGGCCGCGGCGTCGGTGCCGGGGATCGCGCCGCGTTCGGCGACGCAGATGTTTACCACAGGTTCGAAAGGCGGCCGTCTTTGTGCGGTTTTGCCGGTGCCGAGGATCGAAAACAAAAAGCCCGGCGTGTGAGCCGGGCTGTCGAATACCGCATTGTCTCGCTGGAGATCGAGCGAACGGAACGGGAGAAGCGGAGGCGCGCGACACGGCCGCGTCGCGGCCGGCCGTACCGCGCAGTGGATCAGAATCGCGTGCGGATGCCGGTCGTCAGCTCGAGCTGATTGGTTGAGCCGTGCGTCGATGCAACCGTGTAGCCGCCGTGCAGCCGCATGTAGTCGCCGGCGAGATAAAGCTCGGTGCGCTTCGACAGGTGATAGAACACCGATCCGTACAGCGTCTCCTTGAAGCCGTTGCCGACGCCGGACGTCAGGCTGAAATTGCCGAGGTTCGCATTCGGAATGTCGCCGTCGGTGTTGTACGCGGCGTTGTGCACGCGCATCTGCTGATAGCCGAGCTCGTAGTCGAGCGGGCCCTTCGGCGCGACCTTGAACGACACGGTCCAGGCGTTGTCCTGGCGCTGGCCGAGCGCGCCCTGATCGCCGAGATAACGGAAGTAGCCGGCATTCATGCGGAAGATGTCGAACGTGTAGTTGCCGCCGACCGAGAACGACTTGTTCGCGTAGCCCGCATGGTTCACGTGGCTGAAGAAACCCGATACGTTGAACGGGCCGCCGTTGTAGCCGAGCGCGACCTGGTAGGTCGAGTTCTGCGCGAAGCTCGTCGAATTGCTGAACGCGTAGCCCGCGCTCGCGAAGATGCCGTTGCTGAACAGCTTCTTCCACGCGAGGCCGTTGTTGTAGCGCGTGCCCGTCGCGCCCGCCGCGTAGAAGATCATCTGCTTGAAGTTGTTCGCGTTCGTCCAGCCGCCTTCCTCCGTCGTCAGCTTCGCCGAACCGTACGGGTCGCCGTAGATCGCGGCCGCATCGCGCGCGATCGTGTTCTGGAAGCCGGCGGTAAGCTTGCCGAACGTGTCGTTTTCGATGCCGACCCACGCATCGCGGTCGAAGATCTGGCCCGGATCTTCCATATTGCCGTCGGCGGCGGTGTATTCGCTTTCGAGCCGGAAGATCACCTTCGTGCCGCCGCCGATGTCTTCCGCACCCTTCAAGCCCCAGCGGCTGCCGCTGAACCACGGCTCGCCGCCGAGCCCCATTCCGATCACGTGGTCGCCCTTCGCGTTCGCGTGCGACTGATAGGTGGGCACGCTCAAGTCGATGAGCCCATAGAGCTGGACGCTCGACTGCGCGTGCGCTTGCGGCGCCGCACAGGCGGCCGTCGCGATGGAAAGTGCCAGGTATTGTCGTTTCAAGATCGTCCCCTCCGATATCGTGTTGACCGCCATTCTTTCGTACTACGCAGCGTTGGCCGCGCCTACGCGATGCGATGCGCATCGAACGGCCACGTCATCGTAGTCGGCGCAATCCTTCGCGCCGCTTTCGCGCGCGGGTCGGATATCTCGGGATAAACACGGGTAGTACGCGTCTTTCCGATGCGTCAGGCGGACGAGCGCCGTCGCGTGACGCGACACCGGAAAACGTCGGACGATTCGCGAAGCAGGACGAAATAATTGCGCGCGGCGCATCCGCCGCGAGCGTGCGGCGTGCGACGAATCGAGCGGCGGCCTACTCGGCCGCGTCCTTCGTTCGAAGAATGTAGCCGAGCCCGCGCAGCGTGATGATTTGCGCGACCGAGCCTGACAAATGCTTGCGCAGCCGGTGGATGTAGATGTCGATCGCGTCGGCGCTCGGCTCGTCGTCGAGGCCGTACACGCTGTCCATCAGCCGCGCCTTCGGTACCGTCTTGCCCTGCTGCAGCATCAGCGTCTCGAGGATCGCGTGCTCGCGGCGGCGCAGCACGAGCGGCACGCCGCTGCATTGAAACTCACGCGTCGCGAACAGGTAGACGAGATCGCCGCATGCGAGCTGCGTCGCGCCGACGCCGCATTGCCGCCGGATCAGCGCACGGATTCGCGCGACGAGCTCGCGCGACTCGAACGGCTTCACGACATAATCGTCGGCGCCCGCACTGAAGCAATCGACCTTGTCGTCGATCGAGCCGTGCGCAGTCAGCATCAGCACGGGCACGTTGTCGCCGCGGCGGCGCAGCCGCGCGAGCAGTTCCTTGCCGCTCATGCCGGGCAGCCGCATGTCGAGCAGCAGCGCGTCGTAGCGTTGCGCCTTCAGTACCGTGTCCGCGCTCTCGCCATCCGGCGCCGAATCGACGCCGAAGCCCTCGCCGCGCAACAGATCGACGATCCAGTGCGCGAGTTCCGCATTGTCTTCCACGAGCAGCAGTTTCATCGAGACTCTCTCAATTGCGATAGGCGGGCAGGCGCACGGTCATCTTGACGCCGCGGTTGCCGGGGCCCGTCGCGAGCGCGACCGTGCCGCCGTGCAACTGCGCGATCTCTTCGACGATCGCGAGTCCGAGGCCCGTACCTTCCTCGTCCTTCGCGACCCGGTAGAAGCGCTTGAACACGTGCGGCCGCGCTTCGGCCGGAATGCCGGGGCCGTCGTCGACGACTTCGAGCACGGCTTCATCGCCGTCGCGCCGCGCGCTCACCGTCACGCGGCCGCCTTCGTTCGCGTAGCGCACCGCATTGTCGACGAGATTCATCAGGAGCGCCGACAAAAGGCTTTCGCTGCCCGCGACCTGCAGGTCGTCGTCGAGCTCCGCGCCGAGATCGATGCGGCGCCGCTCGGCGAGCACGATCACCTCCTCGAGCACGCCGGACACGACGGCCGCGACTTCGACGCGCGCGTTCAGGCGCGCGGACGACGCCGCTTCCGCGTGGGCGAGCAGGAGCAGCTTGTCGGTGACGTCCGCCATCTTGCGGCTGCTGCGCTGCATCGACGCGAGCAGCCCGGCGAGCGCCGCATCGCCGTTCTCGCGCTGCCGCGCGCACTGGATCTGCGTGTCGATCACCGCGATCGGCGTGCGCAGTTGATGCGCGGCGTCGGCGATGAAGCGGCGCTGCGTCGCCGCATGCAGGTTGAGCCGCGCGATGCATTGATTGATCGCGTCGACGATCGGCCGCAGCTCGAATTGCAGACGCTCGGTGCGGATCGGCTCGAGCTCCATCGGCTCGCGGTCCGCGACGTCGTCCTTCAGTTTCATCAGCGGCCGCAGCTCGAACGTGAGACCGAGATAAACGAGCGCCATCGCGAGCGCGAGCATCAGCGCGAGCCGCCAGAGCTGCGGATGCCAGATCGCCGCGATCATCATCTGCCGCGACGTCTGCGTCTTGCCGACGACGACCGTCACCGTCTCCGTGTCGCCCGCGTTGTACAGCTCGCGCGTGTATGCGACCGCGCGGATCGCGAGCCCGTTGAGCGTCGTGTCGAACAGCACCGGCTGAGCGCCGGGCCGGGTCGCGGCGGGCGGGCCGTCGAGATCGGGGCTGCCGGCGAGCAGCCGGCCGCCGCCCGTACGGACCTTGTAGTACACGTGGTCCTGCGCGGGCGATTCGAACAATTCGAGCGCCGCGGGCGGCACGTTCGCGACGAGCGCACCGCTTTCCCAGTCGACGTCCTCCGCGATCGCGCGCGCCGACGCGACGAGCGCGCCGTCCTGCACGAGGTCGGCCGTCTTGCGCGCGGTGTCGTACGACATCGCGCCCGCAATCACGACGAATACGGCAAGCGGCAGCAGCAGCCACCAAAGCAGCCGGCCGCGCAGGCTGTGCGACATGCCGTCATCTCCCACATTCCAGCCCAAAAACGAAACGGCGCACCGAAGATGCGCCGTTTCGCTGATGCATCGTCTTCAGAACGCGGCGGGCCGCCACTTCAGGAGCCGCTTCTCGAGCCGCGTCAGCAGGAAGTCGGCAGCGAGCGCCACGACGGCGAGCACGATCATCGCGGCAAACACGCCGCTCGCGTTGAACGCGCCCTGAGCGGTCGAGATTAGCAGGCCGATGCCTTGCTTGGAACCCAGAAATTCCCCAACGACCGCGCCGACGAGCGCGAAGCCGAAGCTCACGTGCAGGCTCGCGAGAATCCAGCTGAGCGCGGACGGAATCACGACGGACGTCGTGATCTGCCGGCGCGACGCGCCGAGGATCTGCGCGTTCGCGATCAGATAGCGGTCCGCTTCGCGCACGCCCTGGAACGCGTTGCCGAACACGACGAAGAACACCATCACGACAGCGAGCGCGATCTTCGACGCCATCCCGAGGCCGAGCGCGATCACGAATATCGAGCCGAGCACGACGCGCGGAATCGAGTTCGCGATCTGGATGTAGAGACCGAACACGTCGGCGAGCAGCTTGTTGCGGCCGAGCACGATTCCGCAGAAGACGCCCGCGACCGAGCCGATCAGGAAGCCGGCGATCGTCTCTTCGAGCGTCACCCAGACCTGCAGCAGCAGCGGGCCCTGCGACGTGCCGTTGACGAACCAGTCCTGGATCTGCGCGACGATCAGCGACGGCATCGAGAAGAAGAACGGGTCGATCCACTTGAGCCGCGCGGCGATTTCCCAGCCGCCGAGCGCAACGACGAGCACCGCGATGCGCAACCCGACGATCAGGTGCCGGCGCCGCCGCAGTCGGCGCTGCGCGGCGCGCTCGTCGTCTTCGAGCGATGGGGTGGTGGTGCCAAGCGGCGTCGGAAGCGTCATGTCAGTCATGCTCCAATCCTTTCCTGTTTATCCGATCTGCACTTCTTCGCGCAGATCGTGCCAAATGTCCTTCGAGATTTCGATGAAGCGCTGCTCGTAGCGCACTTCCGACGTGACGCGCGGGCGCGGCAGATCGATCTCGTACACGCGCTTGAGCGTCGCCGGGCGCGACGTCAGCACGAACACACGGTCGGCGAGTGCGATCGCCTCTTCGAGATCGTGCGTGACGAACACCACCGAGCCCTTGTTCGCCGACCAGAGCTGCAGCAGCTCGTCCTGCATCAGCGTGCGCGTCTGCATGTCGAGCGCCGAGAACGGCTCGTCCATCAGCAGGATTTCCGGCTGGTTGATGAACGTCTGCGCGAGCGCGACGCGCTTTCTCATGCCGCCCGACAACTGGTGCGGGTAGTGCTTCGTGAATTTATCGAGCCCGACGCGGCGAATCCATTCCTCCGCCTGCGCGTACGCGGATTCCTTCGAGCGGCCGCGAAACATCGGGCCGGCCGCGACGTTGTCGATCACCGTGCGCCACGGGAACACCGCGTCGGCCTGGAACACGAAGCCGATTCGGGGATCGATGCCGTCGACGGGCTTGCCCATCACGCGGACCTCGCCCGACACGGGCTTGAGGAGCCCCGTGATCATGTTGAGCGTCGTCGATTTGCCGCAGCCCGTCGGGCCGACGATCGCGACGAACTCGCCGCGCGCGACCGACATCGTGAAGTCGTGCAGCGCGACGGTTGCACGGCCGTCCGGCGAGATGAAGCGGCACGACACGTTGCGAAACTCGATCGCGGGTGCATTGGCCGAAACATGTTGATTCATCGCTTGAAGTCCTGCATCGAAACCGGCGCCTCCGTGCGGCGCCGGCGGCCCTCGTGAGCCTGGTTCAAAACTGGCCGCTTGTCGTTCGGATCGCTTACTTCGCGTTCACGAACTCGTTCGTATAAGTCTTCGACAGATCGATGTGCTTGCCCTTCACCGAAGGATTGAACGCGGACAGCACCTTCAGCACCATCGCCGGACCGTCGGCGGGCATCTTGCCGTCGGGCGTGTACATCGGCAGCGACGCCTTCAGCGCGCTCGCGTAGAGCGCCTTGTCCTTCTGATAGTCGGCGGGCATCTTCGCGGCGATCTCTTCCGCGCTGTGCGTGTGGATGAACTGCATCGTGCGCGCGAACGCGTGCGCGAGCTTCGTCGCCTCCGCCTTGTGCGTGTCGGCCCAAGCGGACTGCACGTACAGGCTCGCCGCCGGATACGTGCCGCCGAGCGCGGCGCGCGTGCCGTCGAGCGTGCGCATGTCGACGAGCACCTTCGCGTCGCCGCTCTTCTCGAGCACCGACACGGTCGGCTCGGTCGTCATCCCCGCATCGATGCGGCCTTGCTTCACGGCCGCGATGAAGCTCGCGTCGGCGCCGACGGGCAGCATCGTGTACTGGTTCGCCGCGATCCCGTGCTGCTGCGCGAGATACTGCGTGAGGAAGCTCGTCGACGAGCCGAGGCCCGTCACGCCGAGCGTCTTGCCCTTCACGTCGGCCATCGACTTGATCGATCCGGCCGCCTTCGTCGATACCACCTCGACCTCGCCCGGCACCTGGCAGAGCACGGCGATCGCCTTCACGTCCTTGCCCTTGCTCTGCAGGTCGATCGTATGATCATAGAAGCCGACGACGCCCTGCACCGCGCCCGCGAGCAGCTCGTTTTCGGCGTCGACGCCGGCCGGCTGCGACTGCAGGTCGACGTCGAGCCCTTCGGCCTTGAAGTAGCCGAGTTCCTGCGTGAGCCGCGCGGGCAGGTAGATGAGCTTCGTGATGCCGCCCACCATGATCGTGATCTTGCCGCCGTCGTCGGCGAAGGCGGACTGCGAAGCGAAGCCGAAGGACAGGCCTGCCGCGACCGCGGCCAAGCTGAGCGCGCGAAGAGTGGTGCGCATCGGGAGTCTCCAATGTTGTCTGTATGAAGCGATGCTTGCTGCATCGTCGAGACGAGTATAGGGAGACGAAGCCTTCCGCAACCTTTCGCGGGCGCGGCTTTCTTTTAGGGGTTTTCCAGCAAGTCGGAGACCGGGAGGGCGAGGGGCTGCTTGGTCGCGCTAGCCGATGCCGAGCATCGCAAGCGCGCCGAGCCGGTTCGCCGCCCAGCCCGCGCCGTACAGGCCGATGCCGAAGATCTGCAGCCGATGCCGCAGATCGCGTGCGTGACGACGCTATGGAAGCGCGCGGCCGCCGGGCGCGCCGCGCGCCGACGCCGCCGCGCGCGCACCGCTCAATGCAATCCGGCCGCGACGCGCCCGACCAAATCGACGCCGGTATTGAAGAGCCGTCCGACGAACGGCACCAGGTTCGGCGCCATCAACTGGACGAGCAGCAGGCCGACCAGCATCGTCACTGGAAAGCCGACCTGGAAGATCCCGATCTGCGGCGCCGCGCGGTTCAGGATTCCGAGCGCGAGGTTCGCGATCAGCAGCGCGGCGACGACAGGCAGCGCGAGCAGGAGCCCCATCTCGAAAATCGCCGCGCCGAACCCGACGATCGTCTGCCAGCCGGGCGCGCGCAACAGGTCGGCCGAGATCGGCACGAGCCTGAACGAATCGACGAGCGCGGCGAACACCTGCAAATGGCCGTCGAACGCGAGAAACGCGAGGATCGCGATCGCGTTCAGGAAGCGGCCCATCACGGGCGTCGCGCCGCTCGCGTGCGGATCGAAGAACGTCGCGAAGCCGAGCCCCATCGACAGGCCGATGATGTCGCCCGCCGCCTCGATCGCGGCGAACACGATCTGCATCGTGAAGCCGAGCGCCGCGCCGATCAGGAACTGATTGACGATGATCCACACGCCCTGCGCGGAGAACACGGTGACGGCGGGCATCGGTCCGAGCGTCGGCGCGACGACGAGCGCCATGAAGCCCGCGAGCGCGATCTTCACGCGCACGGGCGTCGCGCGGTGCCCCGTCACCGGTGCGATCGCGACGAGCGCGAGCATCCGCACGAACGGCCACAGAAATGCGGTGAGCCAGCCGTTCAGTTGCGCGTAGGTGACGGAGAACATCGGTCGATGGCGAAAGCGGGGCGGATCGGGAAATGCGCACGAGAGCGCCGCGCTCGGCGGCGTCAGCCCGCGCCGAGCGTCGCGACGCGCAGCAGGACCTCGCGCAGGTAGTCGGTCATCGTCGACAGCATCCACGGACCGGCGATCACCATCGTCGCGGCAACCGCGAGCAGCTTCGGGATGAACGACAGCGTCGCCTCGTTGATCTGCGTCGCCGCCTGGAACAGGCTCACGACGAGGCCGACCGCGAGCGCGACGAGCAGAAGGGGCGCGGCGAGCAACAGGCCGATGTACATCGCCTGATGCGCGAGCGTCATCACGTTTTCGGGGGTCATCTCGACTCTCCTCGTTGAACGGAGCCTAGGTGAAGCTCTGCGCGAGCGAGCCGATCAAGAGCTGCCAGCCGTCGACGAGCACGAACAGCATCAGCTTGAACGGCAGCGACACCGTCGCGGGCGACACCATCATCATCCCCATCGACATCAGCACGCTTGCGACGACCATGTCGACGATGAGGAACGGGATGAAGATCGTGAAGCCGATCTGGAAGCCCGTCTTCAGCTCGCTCGTGACGAACGCGGGCACGAGGAGCGACAGCGGCACGTCTTCCGGCCCCTGCATCGGCGCCGCCTTCGAAATCTTCGCGAACAGTGCGAGATCGGTCTCGCGCGTCTGCTTCAGCATGAACGCCTTGAACGGCGCGGTGCCGCGCTGGACCGCCTGGTCCATCTGCAGCGTGCCTTCGGAAAACGGCTTGTAGGCGTCGGTGTAAGCCTTGTCGAGCACGGGCGACATCACGAACAACGTGAGGAAGAGCGCGAGGCCGACGAGCACCTGGTTCGGCGGCGTCGACGCGGTGCCGAGCGACTGCCGCAGCAGCGACAGCACGATGATGATCCGCGTGAAGCTCGTCATCATCAGCAGCATCGCCGGCAGAAACGACAGCATCGTGAGCAGCAGCATCGTCTGCACGCTCAGCGAATAGGTCGTGCCGCCGTTCGGGCCGGGCGCCGAGTTGAATGCCGGCAAACCGGCCGCCTGCGCGCAGGCGAGCGCCGGCGCGACGCCGATGGCGAGCGCGGGCAGCCAGCGCACGGCGCCGCGCAACAGAGTGATCTTCATCGAACGACGGTCGGAGTGGGCGCGCGCGGCGGAATGCGCGCGCGGCGCGACGAAACGAAGGCGCGGCATCTCAGCGATCCCTGCCGCCGTCGCGCTTGAAGCGCTTCGCGGCTTCGCCGAGCATCGCGTCGCGAAAGCGCGCCCCGAAGGACGTGCCCTCGGGAAATTGGCCGGACGCGCCGGACATCGCCGTGCCGCCCGGCGCGCCGGGCGCACGGGGCATCCCGCCGCCCGCGGACGCGCCGCCTGCCGCGCCGAGCACGCCCGCCGAGCCGGCGGGCAGCGTGTGCAGCAGGCGCACGTTGCCGGGCGCGACGCCGAGCACGAGCCACGTGTCGCCGATCTCGACGACGGTCGCGCTTTCCTTGCCGCCGACTGCGACGCTCGCGACGACCTTCAGCGCGCCGCCGCGACGAGACGGCTGGAAGCCGAAGCGGCGCGCGAGCCAGGCGCAGCCGAACACGAGGCCGATCACGACCGCGAGCCCGACGAGCGTCTGCAGCACCGCGCCGACGCCGAGCGACGGCGCGGCCGAACCGACGACGACGCCCGACGCGATCGACGCCGCGTGATTCACCGCGTTCATGTCGGCGGCCGATGCGGGCAGCGCCGCCGCGCCGATCGCGAACACGGCGAGCCCGGCGAGCGTGCGCCTCACGCCGCGCGGCGGCGCCGCGAGCGGGCGCGCGACGCACACGGCCGGCCGGCGCGGCGAAACGAGCGGCGCGACGCGCGGTTTCATCGGTTGAGCTTCCGGATGCGTTCGGACGGCGTGATGATGTCGGTGAGCCGGATGCCGAACTTGTCGTTGACGACGACCACCTCGCCCTGCGCGATCAGGCAGCCGTTGACGAGCACGTCCATCGGCTCGCCGGCGAGCCCGTCGAGCTCGACGACCGACCCCTGCGCGAGCTGCAGCAGGTTGCGGATCGCGATCTTCGTGCGGCCGAGCTCGACCGTCATCTTGACCGGGATGTCGAGGATCAGGTCGATGTCGTTGTGCGTCGACGCCGCCGCGGCCTTCGACAGCGGCCGAAACACGCCCGCGCCCGTCGCGCCCGGCTCGATCGGCAATTGGTTCTGCTCCGCGAGCGCTGCCGCCCAGTCGTCCATGCCGGCGTCTTCCTGCTGCGCGTCGGCGGGCGCCTTGTCGGCCGCGGCGGCGCGCATCGCGGCGTCCGCGAACGCCTGTTCGTCGACGCCGTCGGTCTCGGGGGTCGAATTCAACTCAGTCATATCCACCTTCCTTCATCGTGTCGCTTGCGCTGACCATCTTCTGCACGCGCAACGCGTACTGACCATTGAAAATGCCGTATCCGCACTCCATCACCGGCACGCCGTCGACCGTCGCGGTGAGCGACTCCGCGATGTCGAGCGGCAGCACGTCGCCGGTGCGCAGGTTGAGAATCTTCTCGAACGTCGTCGGGATCTCGGCAAGATCCGCGACCAATTCCACCTCGGCCGACTGCACCTGCTGCGACAGCACGCGCACCCAGCGGCGGTCCACCTCGAGCGCCTCGCCCTGGATCGGCGAGCTCAGCACGTCGCGGATCGGCTCGATCATCGAGTACGGCATGCAGATGTGCAGCGTGCCGCCCGTCGGCCCGAACTCGATCGAGAACTGCGTGACGATCACGATCTCGTTCGGCGTCGCGACGTTCGCGAACTGCGTGTGCATCTCCGAGCGGACGAATTCGAACTGCAGCGGCCGCACGCTCTTCCACGCGACCGCGTAGTGCTCGAACACGAGGTTGAGCAGCTTGCCGATGATCCGCTGCTCGGTCGCGGTGAAGTCGCGGCCCTCGACGCGCGTGTGGAAGCGCCCGTCGCCGCCGAACAGGTTGTCGACGACGAAGAACACGAGGTTCGGATCGAACACGAACAGCGACGTGCCGCGCAGCGGCTTCACGTGCACGAGGTTCAGATTGGTCGGAATCGGCAGGTTGCGGGTGAATTCGCTGTACTTCTGCACCTTCACCTGGCTCACGGAGATTTCCGCCGTGCGCCGCATGAAATTGAAGATGCCGATCCGCAACAGACGCGCGAAGCGGTCGTTGATGATCTCGAGGCCCGGCATCCGGCCGCGGACGATCCGTTCCTGCGTCGCGATGTTGTACGGGCGAACGCCGGATGCCTCGGTCGGTTCGTCGGCCGAATCGTCTTCGCCCGTGACGCCCTTGAGGAGTGCATCGACCTCCTCCTGGGACATGAATTCTTCGTGGCCCATGCGCGTTCGTTCCTTTGCCGGCGGCGTTATTGAACGACGAACTCGGTAAACAGCACGTCGTCGATGCGTGCGCTCCGATTGCCGGGCTGGGTCGGCTGCTCGATCAGCGTCTTCAGCTCGTCGGCGAGCGCGCGCTTGCCTTCGAGCGTCGCGAGCTGCTCGGGGTGCTTGTTCGACAGCGCGAGCAGGATCCGGCTGCGCAGCTCCGGCATGTGCTGGGTCAGGTATTCCTGCGCCTTCGCATCGGTGAGCTTCAGCGACAGGCCGACGCGCAGGTAGTGCTGCATGCCGTCGTCCGACTGCAGGTTCACGGTGAGCGGCTCGAGCGCGAAGAAGACGGGCACCGCGAGCGGCGCGGGCGCGCTCGGCGCCGCGCCGCGCACGCCTTCCTTCGCCAGCACGAAATACGTGCCGCCTGCCGCGGCGGCGGCGGCGACGAGTCCGATCAGCAGGAAAAGGACGAGGCGCTTGAGCTTGCCGGACGAGGCCGGTTTGTCGACGGTCGGGTTTGCGGTCGTGGTAGCCATGGCGTGCATGCGAAAAGACTCTAGGTAGCCTGCATTGTTCGGCATCCGAGCCGGGCGCGATGGGCGGAATAGAAGGGGGATTTGCGGCTATCTCAGCCGTTTGTTTGTCGCTCGGGCGGGCGGGACGGGATGCGATCGGGTCGAACGGGCGCGGGCGGGACGGGACGACGCGAAAGGCGGAGGCGGGCGGAAGCCGCGAGCGGGCGCGTCATCGGGGCCGAAGGCGCGGAAACGGCGGGCGCGGCAGCACCGGTGGCGGGCCGCCGGCACGGGCCGGACGAATCGGATGGTCCGACGCCCGTCGGGCGCGCATCGCGAAAGCCGAAGGCGGAACGACAAGGCGATCGGCCGCGCGTCGCGGGCGCGCCCGGCCGGACCGGCAAGTCAGATCGGCAGCAGCGTCAGCAACGGCGCGATCAGCACCATCGCGACGCCCGCGATCATCATCGTGAGGCTCGACACGACGCCTTCCTCGCTGCCGATCTCGCGCGCCTTCGCCGTGCCGACCGCGTGCGCGGCCGCGCCGAAGAGCGCGCCGCGCGCGAGCCGCGAGCGCAGCGGCACGAGCGCGAGCACGAACTCGCCGACGAGCATCCCGCAGATCCCGGTCGCGATCACGAAGAGCGCGGTGAGATCGCGCGGCGCGTGAATCTTGTCGGACACGGCGAGCGCGAACGGCGTCGACACCGAGCGCGTGACGAGGCTGCGCTGCAGCTCGGGCGACAGGTGCAGCAGCTTCGACAGCAGCAGCGATCCGCAGATCGCGACCGTGATCCCGACCACGACGCCGACCGTCAGCGAGAACCAGTGGCGCTTCATCAGCGCGCGGTATTCGTAGATCGGCACGGCGAACGCGATCGTCGCCGGGCCGAGCAGCCACATCAGCCAGCGCGTGTCGTGGAAATAGACCGCGTACGGGATGCCCGTCAGCGCGACGAACGCGACGAGAACGGCCGGCACAAGCACGAGCGGCGAGAAGAGCAGCGTCTTGCGGTACGCGTAGAGACGCTTCGACGCGAAATAGAGCGCGATCGTCAGTGCGAAGCAGCCGGCGGAAATCGCGGCGCTCGCGGGCGCGGAGAGAAGCGAAGGATCGGGCGTCGTCATGATGCTCTCGATGAAACCGGTGCCATAAACAGATGGGGGAAAAGCGGGCGCGGCGGGGGCGTCAGGCCCGCGCGCGGCGGCGGCCCACACGCACGCGCATCACCGCGAGACGCCGTTCGAAGCCTGCCGCCATGTCGACCGCGACGGCGACCGCGAGCATCACGAAGGTCGTCCCGGCGACGACGACGAGCGCGAGCCGCCAGCCGTCCTCCTTGAAGAGCCCGCCGTACTGGACCGCCGCGACGGTCGCCGGGATGAAGAAGAGCAGCATGTCGGACAGCAGCCAGTTCGCGCCGTCCTTCACCCAGCCGGGCGCGACGCCGCCCGACAGCAGCAGCACGAGCAGCACCGCGAGGCCGACCACGCCGGACGGCACGGGCACACCGAGCGCGCGCACCGTCCAGTCGATCGCCGCCCACAGCGCGCCGAGCGCCGCCGTTTGCAGCGCGATGCGCGCCGCGCGGCTGGCGCGCGCATGCGGCGCTGCCGGGTAGGTCGCCGCCGTAGCCGAGAGTTTGGTCATGGATGCCCCGAAATGCCTTGCTTTACAGAATGGAGGCAGTATAGGATTCACGCGATCATAAATAAAATGACTTGCTTCTATAAAAATCATTCCGTTTAGGAATCTTCACCGACTCGCTCACTGAAGGAGGCGCCGATGGAGCTGCGCGCGTTGCGTTATTTCGTCGAGGTGGTCAGGCAGCAGAGCTTCACCGTCGCGGCCGAGCAGATGCACGTCACGCAGCCGACGATCAGCAAGATGGTGAAGGCGCTCGAGGACGAAATCGGCTCGCCGCTCCTGCTGCGCGACGGTCGCCAGATGGTGCTGACGGACGCCGGCCGGATCGTCTATCAGCGCGGCCAGGACGTGCTCGCCGCGCAGGCGCAGCTTCAGGCCGAGCTGAACGATCTCGGCACGCTCGGGCGCGGCGAGCTCACGATCGGCATCCCGCCGCTCGGCGGCTCGCTGTTCACGCCGGCGATCGCCGCGTTCAAGCAGCGCTATCCGAAGATCGAGCTGAAGCTGTTCGAGCAGGGCGCGCGGATGATCGAAGAAGCGCTCGCCACGGGCGAGCTGGAGCTGGGCGGCGTGCTCGAGCCCGTCGATCCGGCCGTGTTCGACGTGCTGCCGATGGTGCGCGCGCCGCTTTGGCTCGTCGCGCGCCACGGTTCTCGCTGGGACGACGACGAAACCGTGCCGCTTACCGATCTTGCGGACGAGCCGTTCGTGTTCTACGCGGAAAGCCTCGCGCTGCACGACGCGGTGCTCGACGCGTGCCGGAAGGTCGGCTTCACGCCGCAGATCGTGAGCCGCAGCGGCCACTGGGATTTCATGGCGGCGCTCGTGCATGCGGGCGTCGGCATCGCGCTGCTGCCCGAGCCTTATTGCCGGCGGCTCGACACCACGCAGTTCACGTGCCGGCCGATCGTCGAGCCGGAGATCACGTGGGCGGTCGCGATCGGCTGGCTGAAGAAGGGCTACCTGTCGCACGCGGCGCGCGCATGGCTCGACGTCGCACGCGAGACGGGCGCCGTCGATCCGGGCGACGACCTCGCGTTCGGCAGCCTGCGCGCACGCTGAAGCGGCGGGCGAGCGCCGCGCCATCGATACCCGGCGTCCGGCTCCGCCCGGTCTCGGCCGCCGCCCGCAACCGTGCGCCGCGCGGCGCGCGCGAGCGCCCGCTCAATGCCCCATCGCGGGCCCGGCGCCTTTCTTCGGCTTCGTCACCCACACGAGCGCCGCGAGCGCGACGAACGCGAGCGCCGAAATGTAGAAGAAGTCGTTGGTCGCCATCATGAAGCCCTGCTGCGTGACGATCTGGTTGATCTGCGCGGCCGATACCGGGCCGGCGATGCCGAGCTGCGCGAGCGCGCCCTGGTAGTCGACCGTGCTCTGCGCATAGGCGCTCACCGATTCCGCGAGGCGCGCGTGATGATAGATCGCATCGTTTTCCCAGAACGTCGAGCTGACCGCGGTGCCGATCGCGCCCGACAGCGTCCGCAGGAAGTTCGACAGCCCCGACGCGCTCGCGAGCCGCTCGTCGGAGATGCTCGACAGCGTGATCGTCGTCATCGGCACGAAGAAGCACGCGACGCCGATCCCCTGCACGAGCCGCGGCAGGATCACGTGGCTGAATGGCACGTCGAGCGTGAACGTCGAATTCCAGATCGACACGACGGCGAATACGACGAACGCGAAGCTCGCGACCATCCGCAGGTCGAGCCGGTGCATGTTGCGCCCGATGAGCGGCGACAGCACGAGCGCGAGGAAGCCGACTGGCGCGGTCGCGAGGCCGGCCAGGCCCGCCGTGTAGCCCATCACGGTCTGCAGCCACAGCGGAAAGATCACGACCGAGCCGAAGAACGCCATGAAGCCGAACGAGATGATCATCGCGCCGAGCGCGAAATTGCGGTCCGTGAAGAGCGACAGATCGACGACCGGCTCCTTCTCGGTCGACTCCCAGACGAGCATGAATGCGAGCGACACGACGGCGATCAGCGCGAGCGCGGTGATGAACGTGGAATTGAACCAGTCGCGGTCCTTGCCGAGGTCGAGCATCATCTGCAGGCACGACACGCCAATCACGAGGAGCGCGAGCCCGATCGCGTCGATCCGCTGCCTGGTCGTCTTCGTCTCGCGGCCGCGCAGCAGGAAGAACGCGCACACGGCGGAGAAGATCCCGATCGGCAGGTTGATGTAGAAGATCCACGGCCACGTGTAGTTATCGGTGATCCAGCCGCCCATCACCGGGCCGAAGATCGGCGCGACGATCACCGTCATCGCCCATAGGCCGAGCGCGAGCCCGCGCTTCGCGGGCGGATAGCTGCGCATCAGGATCGTCTGCGACAGCGGCACCATCGGGCCGGACACGAGGCCCTGCAACAACCGGAACGCGATCAGCGATTCGAAGTTTTCCGCAAGGCCGCAGAGCGCGGACGCGATCGTGAACGCGAGCACCGACAGGGTGAAGAGCCGAACCTCGCCGACCCGCCGCGCAAGCCAGCCGGTCAGCGGCACCGCGATCGCGGACGCGACCGAGTACGACGAGATCACCCAGGTGCCCTCGCTCGTCGCGACGCCGAGGCTGCCGGAGATCGTCGGCACGGCGACGTTCGCGATCGACGTGTCGAGCACCTCCATGAACGTGCCGAGCGCGAGCCCGACCGTCAGCAGCGCGAGCATGCCGCCCGACAGCGGCGCCGGTTCGGCGGAAGGGGAAGCGGAAGCGGGGGCCGTCGCAGCCATGCGTCTCTCCTACGGGGCGACAGTTGCCCCGACATCCTTTTGTGCATCGGCATCGACCGACAGTAAGTGACTTGTCAGCTTCTGCCCAGACAGATAAATACGCGGCGTACGGGCCGCGATCCAGTGGCTACCCAGTGTTTTTCCCGGTCAGTCGTCGTCCGGCCGCAACGCCGCCGCCGCGGCGCACGCGGTGTCGGCCGCGCCCGGCGCGTTCGCGATGAAGCGCTGTAGCAGGTTCGTCAGGAGCGCGAGATCGTCGGGCGAAAAGCCTTCGAGCTGCGCGTTCAGCTCGGCCGCGATCAAGCCCGGCAGCGCCTGCGCGGCGTGCGCGCCGCGCTCGGTCAGCGCGAGCTCGATCACGCGCCGGTCCGATTCGCTGCGCGCGCGCACGACGAAACCCTTCTTCTCGAGCCGGTCGAGCATCCGCGTCATCGAGCCGCTGTCGTACGACATCTTGCGCGACAGCTCGAACGGCGTGCGCGCAAAGCCGCGCGCGAGCAGCAGGATCACGCCGATCTGCTGCGCGGTCAGGTCGAGCGGGCCGAGCGCGCGGTCCAGCCGCTCGACGAGCGCCTGCCGCGCCTTCGTCAGGTAATAGCCGAGGCTCGATTCGAGCTCGATGTGCTCGGGGTCGTAAAGGCCGCTCATCGTTTAGCTGTCCGTTCGATTGCACGAACCGCAACAGTGCATTCCAGGAAAAACGCCGCCAGTATCTTGAATATTTATTGCATAGTCAATATTATTTCAGTCAATGAGTTATGCGCTTAACGCGCCGCCAGAGACGATGTTCTGACCAGATCGCTTTGCCCACGCAGCCGCATTCGTTCGGCGTGCGTCCCGAGGATTTCCCATGCCGTTCCTGAAACATGCCGCCGGCGCGCTGCGCCGCAACCTGTCCGACACCGCCCGCCACACGCTTTCCGGTCCGCATCGCGGCTGGAAGATCGCGCTGTACGCCGCGCTGCTGATCGTGCCGGGCGGCTCGCTCGCGGTGCTCGGGTTCGCATGGTTCGATCAGCGGCGGCACCGCGCCGCGCGCAACGGCGGCGGCCGGGCCACGTCGGCTCAGGAGCCTTCGGCGCGGCAGCTATGCCTCGCCGCCCCGCAGTGCGATCCCGTGCGCTGCTCGTAACAAGCCGCCGGCACGCCGCACCGGTGCGTAACACCCGGTAAACCGGCGCCCCGCGCCGGTAACACATCCGCCCCCGTCCGCGCTTTAACCTAACGCCTGCGCATTCCCGCTTCCGTCAGTTACCATTTCGGCCACGCCTTCGGTGTTTCGGCCGCATCGTTCGCTCGCCCGGTCCACGGGCGGCCGCCTCCCTCGACAGGAATCCAGAACATGTCGCAAGTCCCACACCCGCGCGCGCGCCGCGCGCTGAGCGCCGCCGTCGCGGCCGCCGCGCTGCTCACCGGCTGCGCGGTCGGGCCCGACTATCACCGTCCCGACGCGGCGATCCCCGCCGCATACAAGGAAGCGCCGCCCGGCTGGAAGGTCGCGCAGCCAGCCGACCGCGCGGATCGCGGCCCATGGTGGACGATCTACGACGATGCGCAGTTGAACGCGCTGATCGACAAGCTCAACGCATCGAACCAGACCGTCGCGCAATACGCGGCCGCGTATCGGCAAGCGCGCGCGCTCGTCGCCGAGGCGCGCGCGTCGTATTTCCCGACGCTCGGGCTGACGGCGAGCGAATCGCGCGCGTCGAGCGCGCTGTCGTCGAGCAGTTCGGTCTCGCGCGGCACGACGCGCACGATCGGCAACACGTATAGCGTCGGCCTCGACGCGTCGTGGGAGCCGGACCTGTGGGGCAAGGTGAGCCGCACGGTCGGCGCGCAGAAGGCG
Source organism: Burkholderia sp. ABCPW 14 (assembly GCF_001523835.1). NCBI lineage: Bacteria > Pseudomonadati > Pseudomonadota > Betaproteobacteria > Burkholderiales > Burkholderiaceae > Burkholderia > Burkholderia sp. ABCPW 14. The sequence goes on from NZ_LOVS01000072.1 coordinate 129,655, forward strand.
AGCGAAGCGGCGGCGGCCGCCGATCTCGCGAACGCGCGACTGTCCGCGCAGGCGACGCTCGCGCAGACCTATTTCCAGCTGCGCGCCGCCGACGCGACGCAAAAGCTCCTCGACGACACCGTCGCGTCGTACCAGAAATCGCTGCAGTTGACGCAGAACCAGTATGCGCAGGGCGTCGCCGCGCGCTCGGACGTGATCCAGGCGCAGACGCAGCTCCAATCGGCGCAGGCGTCCGCGATCGACAACGGAATCGCGCGCGCGCAATTCGAGCACGCGATCGCGACGCTCGTCGGCGAGCCCGCATCGACGTTCTCGCTGTCGCCGATGCCGCTCACGGCCGAGCCGCCCGCGATGCCGATCGACGTGCCGTCGGCGATCCTCGAGCGGCGGCCCGACGTCTCCGCCGCCGAACGGCGCGCGGCCGCCGCGAACGAGCAGATCGGCGTCGCGATCGCCGCGTTCTTCCCGACACTCACGCTGTCGGCGTCCGGCGGCTTCCAGAGCTCGGTGTGGTCGCAGCTCTTCACGCTGCCGGCGCGCTTCTGGTCGGTCGGCCCGCAGCTCGCCGCGACGCTGTTCGACGCGGGCCTGCGCGCCGCGCAGACGGAGGCCGCGCGCGCGACCTACGATCAGGACGTCGCCACGTATCGGGCCGCCGTGCTGTCCGCGTTCCAGGATGTCGAGGACAACCTCGCGTCACAGCGGATCCTCGAGCAGGAGATCGGCGTGCAGCGGCAGGCGGTCGAGTCCGCGCAGCACGCGCTCGATATCACGCTCAATCAGTACAAGGCGGGCACGGTCGGCTATCTGAACGTGCTGACCGCGCAGACGACCGCGTTCAGCGCGCGGCAGAAGCTTTCGACGATCTCCGGGCAGCGGATGGTGTCGTCGGTCGGGCTCGTGAAGGCGCTGGGCGGAGGCTGGGACGTCGCGCAGATCGCGCGCGAGACGGGCGGCGTGCAAGCGCCGGTGCCGGCGTCCGCGCCTGCCGGAGTGCCGGCGCCGGCGGCGACGCAACCGGCAGCGGCAGCCGCTGCCGCTGCGCAGGCCGCAACCGGCGGCGGCGCGGCCGGTGGTTCGACGACGACGGCCGCGCAACCCTGAAACGCGGTGGCGGCCGCTGACGGCCCGCGACGCTCGCGGGCACGGTCTCACCTCGTCGCATCCGGCGCGACGGTGGCCGTCGGCACGCCGGTGAAACGGCCGGCGCAGCCGGATCGATCTCGCGTCGCCGCCGCCCGGCATCGACCGCAGCTTCGGCGCATTGCCGGAATCGCCGCTCGAAATCAAGCGACCCAACCCGCTCGCTTCGCCGCATCGCCCGCGCCCGTGACGACGCGCGACTCGACGCAGTCGAGGCCGCGCGCTCAGCGCGCCGCGTCGCCGTAAATCAACGACACCGTGCCGTCGCCGATCGGGTGGCCTAACAGATTCAAGAGACCCGCGAGGTTGTCTCGCTGCTCGGGCGTGGCGCTCGCGGTGCCGCGGAACGACGCGCCCGTCGCGCCGAAATTCCCTTGCCCCGACATCATCAGCGGCCCCTTCAGCGTCGACAGATCGAGCGCCGAGTTCGCGCCGCGCGCCTCGATCACCGCGCGGTACGACCCGAGCGGCTTCACGCGCGACACGCGCGAGCTCATGTCGGTGATCGTCACGGTCAGCCGGCCGAACGCGTCGTTGCCGAAGAGCCGCCAGTCGGTCCAGTCGATCCGCATGTTGCCTTGCAAATCGAGCGTGTTGAACGGCGTGCCGAGGCCCGCGAGCAGCGACGCCGGCACCGCCATCGAGCCCGACGACAGCACCGCGCCGCGCAGCGTCGCGTCGAGCGTGACCGCGTCGGGCATCGCATCGGTCTGGCGCAGCCGCATCCGCACGCGCCCCGTGAAGAGCGGCCAGAACTGCGTGCGCCATTCGACGCGCCCCGGCAGCAGCGTCGACGTGCTGCGATCCGCACCAGGCGCGAGGAGGAGCGTCGCCGAGCCGCGCCAGAGCGAGCCGTCCGGGTCGACGAGATTGACGTGGCCGCCCGTCGCCCGGGCGAACCGTGGCGTGACCCACGACGCGGGCAGCAGCGCGACGAGCGTGACGAAAATCGCGAGGCCGCCGACGACGGCCCACGGCACGAGGCGCCGAATGCGCATCGGCCAGGTCATCGGCATTCGCACTCCGCCTTGTCGGCCGTATCGTGCATCGACGCCGCTCACTTGACCGACGCCGGCTGCAGCACCGCCGTCAGGTCGACCTGACCGTCTTCCTTCAGCCCGGTCACGTGCGCTTCGACGACCTGCGCCTTGAACTGGCGGCGCACGTCGTCGAGCCACTGCGTCCACGCGGGGAACGACGCGTTTTTCAACTGGATCTGCACGCCGCCGCCGACAATCTGCGGCGCCGCCGCAGCGAGCCCGTGATCGGACAGCGACGCGGTGAGCGCATCCTTCAGCGCGATGCCCGTCGGCGCGACGCCCTGCGCGGCGGCCGCGAGCGAGCGCGCCTCGTTCGCCTGCGCGGTCATCTCCGCGAGTTCGTGGCGCATCGTCGGCAGTTGGCGCTGGATCTGCGCGCGGCCTTCCTGCGCGGGCGACCACAGCACCGAATACGCGATCACGACCACGAGCACCGCTCCGCCCCAGCCGAGCAGCAGCTTCTCGCGCGCGGTGCGGCCTTCCCAGAACTGGGTCAGCGTTTCGTTCAATTCCGTTTTCATGAGCGGCTCCGAATGGTCCACTTGCCCGTGCTGCTGTCGATCTCGCCCGACAGGCCGTTGCGCGCGAGGCGCTGGGCGAAGTCCGGATCGACCTTGATCTCGGGCTTGAAGCCGACGTCGAGCCGGCGATCGTGATAATCGAGCGATGCGATGCCGTTCGGCGGCAGCGGCCCGAGCGAGCGCGCGAGGCCGCTCGCGAGCGACAGGAAATCGTTCGGCGACAGCTCGCCCGCCGCGATCCGCAGCCGGTCGAGCTGGCGCGTCATCTGCGCGGCCGGATCGAGCACCGTCGTCGTCTTCGGGAACGCCGACAAGAGCGTCTCGGTGATCTGCGCGGACAGCGCGTCGCGTTCGCGCGCAAGCTTCCACCAGTGCGCGTTCATCCCGATCACCGCGACCGCGAGCGATACCGCCGCGAGCGCGAGCGGCACGCGCAGGCGCGTGAGCGTCGCGCGGTCGAAGCGCCACGGCGCGAACTCGAATTCGAACTGGCAGAGGTCGAAGCGCACGTCGAGCGCGCGGCGCACGAGTGCGTCGAACGGCCAGATCGCGGCGCCCGGCAAGAGACGCTTGTCGTCGAGCGGCCGCACCGACGCGAGTTGCGGCTCGGCGCCCGGCTCGCCCAATTCGTAGAGTTCGAGCGGCGTGCCGTTCGCGAGCGCCTCGAGCGTCATCACCGCGCTCGACACCGGCGCTGCGAAGCCCTCGCCAAGCGCGCCGCGGGCGAGCGCGAGCTCGACGCGCGGCGCGGCGGCCGTCTCCGGCAGCAGCGTCGCCGATTCCTCGGCGAGCGACGGCGCGCTCGCCGTCGCGGCAAGACCGAGCGCGACGGCGACGATCGATTCGGACGGCTTCACGGCGTCCGCCGCCGCGCCTTTGGCGGCCGCATGGCCGTCGCTCGCCTTGCCGGCCGCCGCTGCGTGCCCCGCTTGCAGCTCGTGCGCGACCTCGGCTTCGGCCACGACTTCGGCCGCTTCGCGCCGCGTCGGCAGGGGCAGGCAGCGCGTGACGGGCACCGCGCGCAGATGGCGGTGTCCCGCCGCGGTGAACGCGTCGACGATGAACTTGAACCACGCGCGATCGATCACGGCAAGCACGCGGCGTCCGCCGTCGAGCGCCGCCGGGTCGACCACGATGTGGCAGCCCTGCGGATCCTGGATCAACTGATCCTCGATGATGTTCGGCAGCGCCTGCTTCAGTCTCGGCCCCTTCAGCGGCGGCACGGTCTGCTTGAGCATCAGCAGGTCGCGCGCGGCGACGACGAGCACCGTCGTCGCCGCCTGCGGCAGCAGCGACAGCGACGCGCGGCCCGCGCGCTGCGTGTGGCCGCTCTTGTCGACGAGCGCGAACGGCAGCTCGGGCCATTGCCATTCCTGCAACGGCACGGCCGGCTCGCGCGGCGGCAATAGGACAATCAACGTGCTCAAGAGCTCCTCTCCCGGATGGCGTTGTTATAGCTGATCGCGAATGCGCACGATGCGCGTCGTGTGCGTGGTCGGATCACGATACACGAGCGACGTGCGATCGACGACTGCACGATCGTGCTCGATCCGGCCATGGACGATGAAATAGCTGGACGTCACGTCGATCTGGCTCGAATCGAGGTTGATGTTCGGCGCGCCGGCGCCGCGCAGCGCGAGCTGCACGTCGCCGACATTGCGGAAAAACACGGTCTCGCGCCGCGACACGAGCGCCTGCGCGGACGACACCGACATCCCCGGCACGAGCGCCGCGATCACCTCGGCGGGCGCGGTGTTCAGATTGACGGGCGTCACCGTCGGCAGCACGGTGACGAACGGGCGCAGCCGCTCGACCATTTCCGGCGTGAAGCCTTCGACGTCGAGCAGCGAATCGGCGCCCGTCATCATCAGCGGCGCGGGCCCGCGGCCTTCGCCGCCCGCGAGGCCCGGCTCGTCGGTGAAATTGCCGCCGCTCTCGGTGCCGCCGTCCGGCAGCGGAATGGGCACGCCGCTCGCGGCGCCCGGCAGTTGGGCCGCCTGGAAGCGCGTCGCGGATTGCTTGAGCCCCGCGCGCACATGGCGCGCGACGACCTTCGCGAGCTGCTGGTCGAGCCCGAGCGTCGACAGGAGGCGCTGGAACGTCTGCACCTGCGCCGCGTTCAATTGCAGCGCGCCGGGCGCGGGCGACGACACGAGGTTGCGCAGATTGAACTTCGCCTGCGCGTCCTCGATCGAGCCGGACAGATAGGTGTCCGCGCCTTCGGCCGCGTCGGTCACGCCGATGCGGCCGAGAAAATCCGACAGCTTCGTTTTCGCGATCGGCACGGCCCAGATCCCGCCGAGATAGGTGATGCCGGGCGCGGTGTCGCCTTCGGAGCGCAGCACCATCCGGGTCCAGTCGAGCGCGCCGCGCGCGACCCATTGCGCCTGCGCGAGCAGCCGCTGGTTTTCGATCCGGCGCACCTGCACCTGCTGGCGCCACAGCATCCCGGACACGAGGATCGCCGACAGCGCGACGACCAGAAGCGCGTTGATGATCGCGACGCCGCGCTCGCGGCGGGCGCAGGCGCGGTTGCCTGCGCGGGTGCGCTTGCCCGCGCGGGCGCCCGCGACGCTCGGCGACCGTGGCGCGCGCGACGTGCTCGCGGTATGCGCCGCGAGCGGCGCACGCGGGCGGCGAAGCGAAGCAAGGCAAGCGAAGAGGGCGAGGAGGGCAGACGCGCGCATGTCACTCCCCGATCAGAAAGATGCGCGTGATCGGCACGCGCAGCGACGTCGCGCCGATGCTGACCTCGAGCCCCGTCACCGCACGCGGCGGCGGCGCATTGCCGAGGAGCGGCACCTTGAGCGCGTTGTTGTTCTGCTCGAGCGCGCTGTCGGCGTCGGGCATGCTGGTCGTCCAGCCGACCTTCGGCACGTACAGGCGCGCGTTGATCATGCCGACGCCGCGCATCAGCGGCACCGAGCTCCAGCCTTCGGTGTCGCCGCCGCGCACCGCGTCGCGCAACGCGTTGACGTCGCCGATCGGCGGCGACGCGTAGCGCACGACGCGGCCGTTCGAGATCCGGTAGCGCACGACCTGCAGACGCGGCGCCGCCCCCGGCGCGTCGAGCTCGCGCACGATCTGCAGCGTGTCGCCCGCGACGCGCACCGCGGGCTGGCCCGCTTCGTCGTCGGTCGCGGCGCGGCGCGCGTCGATGCGCATCTGGTCGAACATCTGCGCGAACACGCGCTCGTCCTCCATCGCGGCCGACACCTTCTCGCGGCCGCGGATGATCTGGTCGAGCCCGCGCCACGACAGGATCGCGATCACCGCGAGGATCGTGATCGCGATCATCATTTCGATCAACGTGAAGCCGCGGACGTCCCGAGGCGCGCTTCCTTGGGATGCGCGCCGCCTCCCCCGAGGAGACTGCCCGCGGGGCGCGCGGCGCTCAGAGCGAACGGCTGGTTTCATTCGCGACCACCGTGACCATCTGCGCGAGCACGCCGGCGCGGCCGTTCATCGACACCGCGATCTCGACGCGCCGGAACACCGGATTCGGCGTCGAGCTCACGCGCTGCGTGCAGGTGAGCGCGACGTTGCCCTGCGAGCAGTCGAACGTCTGCGTGCCGATGTCGGGCCACGCGTGCGCGAGGCGCAGCTGGGCGAGCGCGTTGTCCGCGCTCCAGCCGGCCAGGAGGCGCGTGTGAAGATCGGACGCGCCCGTCGCCATCGAGCCGACCGCGCGGATCGACGCCGCGAGCGCGACCGCGATGATCGCGAGCGCGACGAGCACCTCGATCATCGTGAAGCCGCGCGAACGCGCGGGCGAGCGGGGGAGAGCATGGGCGCGCATCGTCAGCGCACCTCGTAGCGGCCGTTGCCGGTGCCGACGATCGTCGCGCTGCCGACCGCGGAATAGAGCGTGACGCGCACCGGCACGTCGATGCTCTCGGTGCCGAACACGACGGCGTCGGTGCGCGTGTCGGAGCCGGGATAGTCGATCGCGGCGCCCGTCACGCCGCCGTCCCAGCCGCGCGCGCGCAGTACGTCGTCGCGCAGCGGACGCCAGCCGTCGCCCGTGCGGATGTCGAAGCGAAAGCCGTGATCGGTGGCGCGCCACGCGATCGGGCGCGCGCGCACCTGCGCCTCGTCGCCCGCCGTCTCGAACAGGAGCGCGACGCGCTGCGCTTCCTCGCGCAGATCGGTGCGCGGGTTGCGTCTGAGCGTCAGCGACGCGACCGACACGAGGATGCCCGCGATCACGAGCACGACGAGCATTTCGAGCAGCGTGAAGCCCCGCGCGCGACGACCGAAGGGAGCCCCAAAGGAAGTCGCTGTAGGGCGACCGAAGGAAGCCCCCGTGGCATGCCCGAACGAAGTCCCCGTCGAGCGACCGAAGGAACCCTCTACGGAAATCCCGAGGAAAGCCTCCGCGAATCGACCGCGGGAAGCCCCCGCGTGACGCCGCGTACCGAAAACGGAAGACGTGCCGGGTAGTGCGTACATCGAAACGTGCGTGGGTCGCGCGTGAGGGTGGCGTCAGCGGCTCATTGCCACGAGCCGATGTCGGAATCGTTGCCTTCGCCGCCTTCCTTGCCGTCGGCGCCGTAGCTGAATACGTCGATCTCGCCGTGCACGCCGGGGTTCAGGTACTTGTACGCGTTGCCCCACGGATCGTTCGGCAGGCGCTCGAGATAGCCGCCGTCCTTCCAGTTGTTCGGGATCGGATCGGTGGACGGCTTCTGGATCAGCGCGGTCAGGCCCTGATCCTGGGTCGGATAGCGGCCGTTGTCGAGGCGGTACAGCTTGAGCGCCTGCATGATCGTACCGATATCCTGCTTCGCCGCGATCCGGCGCGCTTCATCGGGACGGCTCATGATCTTGGGCACGATAAGCGCCGCGAGAATGCCGAGAATCGCCACCACGACCATGATCTCGATCAGCGTGAAGCCGCGTTGACGGCGTGCTGCCTGAGAACGGCGAGTGATCCACGTTTGCATGAGTGACTACCTCTTCTTCAAAAAATGAGCGGTGAGTGAGTAACGCGCGCGGCGCGAGCCGCTCGGCGTCCGCTGCGTGAAGCCGCATTGTAAGGCGCGACTCGCTTCGGGCTTCCACTCAACGCAAATTTCATATTCCTCCGTACAATAACGCGCATGAACGCGCTATCGATCCGGCTCCTTTCCCTCGCCCTCTTCGCGGTGCTCTGCGCGACGACCACCTACTGGTTCGTCACGCTGTCCGCGCATCAGGCTCCGCTACCTGCCGCCGCCGCCCGCACGCCGGTGCGCACGGAGGACGCCGCCGCGCTCTTCGGCGGGCAACTGACCCGCAATCCGATACAGGACATCCACCTGTTCGGCATCCTCGCGCTGCAGCGCGGCGCGGCGGCCATCGTCGGCATCGGCGGCGACGCACCGCACGCGGTGTCGCTCGGCAGCGAGATCGCGCAGGGCGCGAAGCTCGCCGAAGTGCGCGACCGCTCGATCATCGTCGAGCGCAACGGCGCGCGCTCCGAGATCTTCCTGCCCGCCAACACGCCGTCTCCCGCCATCTACGTCCGCTAGAAGCGCCGCGCCGCCGAGCGCGCCGCCTCGTCTCGGCCGGCCCGCCGCCGCGGGCCGCGCCGGTCTTCCGTCACTGCACCATGTTGTTGAGCTCGATGATCGGCAGCATCACCGCGAGCACGATCACGAGCACGATGCCGCCCATCGCGAGAATCAACAGCGGCTCGAGCAGGCTCGTCAGGAACATCGTGCGCCGCTCGAGCTCGCGCGATTCGCCCTCCGACGCGCGGTCGAGCATCGTCGTCACGTCGCCCGTCGCCTCGCCCGAACGGATCAGGTGCACGAGCACGGGCGGAAACGTCTTCACGTTGTTGAGCGCGCGCGACAGCGCCGAGCCTTCGCGCACGCGCACGATCGCGTCCTCGATGTTGCCGCGCATCGCGCGGTTCGACAGCGTCTCGCCCGCCGCCTGCAGCGCGCGCAGGATTGGCACGCCCGCCGCGGTCAGGATGGCGAGCGTGCTCGCGAAGCGCACCGTGTTGTAGCCGCGCACGAGCTTGCCCGCGAGCGGGGCGGTCAGGAGCCACCGGTCGAACGCGAGGCGCGGGCCGTCGCGCGACAGCGTCGCCTTCACCAGATAGACGACGACCGCGATCCCGATCAGGATCGCCCACCACCAGTGCCGGACGAAATCGGACAGCGCCATCATCACGATCGTCAACAGCGGCAATTGCTGTTTCGTGCTCGCGAACACGTTGACGACCTGCGGCACCACGTAGCTCAACAGGAACGTGACGATGCCGAACGCAATCACCGTGACGATCGCCGGATACGTGAACGCGAGCACGATCTTCTGCTTGAGCGCGTTGCGCTCCTCGATGTAGTCGGCAAGCCGCGACAGCACGATCCCGAGCTTGCCGGTGTGCTCGCCCGCCGCGACGAGCGCGCGATAAATTTCCGGGAAATCGCGCGGGTGCTCGGCGAGCGCGACCGCGAGCGAGTGTCCGCCCAGCACCTCGGCGCGGATCGCCGCCATCAGTTCGCGGATGTAGTCGCGCTCCGCCTGCTCGGTCAGCACCGAGAGCGCCTCGTCGAGCGGCAGCCCGGCGATCAAGAGGCTCGCGAGCTGACGCGTCAGGATCGCCTGCTCGCGCTGCGACAGCTTGCGGCCGAGCGCGAGGCGCTGGCTGCGTTCGCCGCGCTTGCGGCTCGCCGCCGGTTCGACGACGAGCGGCGTGAGCCCTTGCGTGCGCAGGTGGCCACGCGCATTGCGCGCGCTGTCGGCCTCGATGACGCCCTTTTGCGCGCGCCCCGCTGAGTCGATCGCTTCGAAACGAAAGGCCGGCATGACGCTATGCGCCTCCCGTCACGCGCAGCACTTCCTCGAGCGACGTCGCGCCCGCCGCGAGCCAGCGCTCGGCGTCGTCGCGCAGCGTGCGCATCCCGTTCGCGCGGCCGGTCGCGAGGATCTCGGCGTCCGCCGCGTTGCGATGGATCAGCGAGCGGATCGGATCGTCGACGGTGAGCAACTCGTAGACGCCGCGCCGGCCGGTATAGCCAGAATGCCCGCACTTGTCGCAGCCGACCGGATGCCAGACGGTGCGGCCGTCCTCGTGCCGCTCTTCCTTGCACACCGGGCAGAGCTGGCGCACGAGCCGCTGCGCGAGCACGCCGAGCAGCGACGACGCGAGCAGATACGGCTCGACGCCCATGTCGGTCAGGCGCGTGACGGCCGACGCGGCATCGTTCGTGTGCAGCGTCGCGAGCACCAGGTGGCCCGTCAGCGACGCCTGCACCGCGATCTGCGCGGTCTCGAGATCGCGGATTTCGCCGATCATGATGATGTCCGGGTCCTGCCGCAGGATCGAGCGCAGCGCGCGCGCGAACGTCATCCCGATCCGCTCGTTCACCTGCGTCTGGCCGATGCCGGACAGGTCGTATTCGATCGGATCCTCGACCGTCATGATGTTGGTCGTCGCGGTCTCGAGGCGCGACATCGACGCGTACAGCGTCGTCGTCTTGCCCGAGCCGGTCGGGCCCGTGACGAGCACGATGCCGTGCGGGCGCGAGATCAGCTTGTCGAATTGCACGAGCGTGTCGCGGCCCATCCCGAGCGCTTCGAGGTTCAGGCGCTGCGCATCCTTTTCGAGGAGACGCAGCACTGCGCGCTCGCCGTGCCCGGTCGGCAGCGTCGACACCCGCACGTCGACGGGCCGGCCGCCGACGCGCAACGTGATCCGGCCGTCCTGCGGCAGACGCTTCTCCGCGATGTCGAGCTGCGCCATGATCTTGATCCGCGAGATCAGCGCGCCGTGCAGCGCCTTCTTCGGGCGCACGACGTCGCGCAGCGTGCCGTCGACGCGAAAGCGCACGACCGACGCGTTCTCGAACGGCTCGATGTGAATGTCGGATGCCTGCTCGCGCGCCGCTTGCGTGAGGAGCGCGTTGATCATCCGGATGATCGGCGCGTCGTCTTCGGACTCGAGCAGATCCTCGACTTCGGGGATGTCCTGCATCAGCCGCGACAGGTCGACTTCGCCTTCGACCTCGCCGACGATCTGCGCCGCGCTGCCGTCCTGGCGCGCATAGGCCTGGTTGATCGCCTGCGCGAGCTCGTCGGCCGATACGCGCTGCACCGAGATTGCGCCGAAGTTGCGCGCGACCTCGGCGAGCGCGGCCGCGTTCGTGCGCTCGCTGATCCACACTTCGAGCGTGTCCGCGTGCTGGTGCGCGATCAGGATCTGGCCGGTTTTCGCAAACCCGTACGGCAAAAGACGCGCGGCGAGCGGCGACGGCGCGCCGCCCGCCGGCTGGTCCTGGGTGGCTTGCGCGAGCGCTTGCGTCACGGACGAGCTCCTGGCGACGCGGCACCGGCATCGCTCGCCGCCGCGGGCGCGCTGGCGGGCGCGGGCGGAGCGGCCTGCTGACGCCGCATCTTGTCGATGTCGAACAGGTTCATCGCGGGCGAGCCGCCCTGGCTCGGGCCGAGCGGCATCGGCGGCACCACCGGGTCGTCCTTGTCGCGGATGATGTTGTTGTCCGACTTGTACGCGCCCGTCACGCCCTGGATGTAGTCGTAGCGGTTGGACGTCACCGCCTGCGCGGTTTCGCGATCGCCGATGATGACGGGGCGCAGGAACACCATCAGGTTCGTTTTCTGCCGCTGCTTCGTCTCGGAGCGGAACAGCTGGCCGATCCACGGGATGTCGCCCAGCAGCGGCACCTTCTGGTTCGACACCTGGTAGTTATCCTGCATCAGGCCGCCCAGCACGATGATCTCGCCGTTGTCGGCGAGCACCGTCGACTGGAGCGAGCGCTTGTTGAACGTCGGGCCAGCCGGGTTAGACGTCGTGTTCGTCGTGCCGCTGACGACCGACGAATCCTCGGTATAAAGCTGCAGCTTCAGAATCCCGCCGTCGGTGATCTGCGGCTTCACGTGCAGCGTGAGGCCGACGTCGCGGCGGTCGTATGTGTTGAACGCCGACGTGTTCGAGGTGCCGCCCGTCAGGTTCGAATACGAGCCCGTCGCGATCGGCACATTCTGGCCAACGACGATCTTCGCTTCTTCGTTGTCGAGCGTGACGAGGTTAGGCGTCGACAGCACGTTCGCATCGCTCACGCCGGCGAAATACTGTAGCAACCCGCCGAGTCCCTTGACGCCGAACATGTCGTGCAGCCAGCCGATGTTGAGCCCCGGCGTAAGCGCATTTAGCACGTTGAGCGGGTTCGTCGCGCTGGCCGTCAGATTGGTGATGCTGTTGGCGGCAACGTTGCCCGCAGTGCTCGCCAGATTGGCGCCCGCATAGAGCGCGTTGTTCGCAACCTGCCACTGGATCCCGAGATTACCGGCCGTCGTCGAATTCAGCTCGACGATCAGCGCCTCGATATACACCTGCGCGCGCCGCGCATCGAGTTGATCGATCACTGCGCGCAAATTCCGGTACACCGGATCCGACGCGGTGACGATGAGCGAGTTCGTCGCCGCATCGGCCTGAATCATGCCGCCCGGCTGGTTTTCGTCGCTCTTGTCCTTGTCGCCGCCGAGGAGGCCGCCCGTGCCGAGACCGCCGCCGCCCATCGTGCCGCCGGTGCCGCCCGACGAGCTCGACGACGACAATCCGGAGGGCAGCGGCGGCGTGCCCGACGTGCCCGTCGAGAAACTCGAGCCGCTCTGCGAGCCGCTTTGATTGAACGCATTCGCATCGTTCGAGCTCGCCGACGAGCCGCTTTCGCTGCCGCCCTTGCCAAGCATCCCGCGCAGCGTCTTCGCGAGCTTCACCGCATCGGCGTTGCGCAGCGGCACGACGTGCATGTTGCCCGGCACCGCGCTCGGCGTATCGAGCTGCTGCGCGAGCTTCTTCGCCGCGGCAAGGCGCGACGTGTTCGACGCGCGCAGCAGCAGCGCATTGATCCGCGGATCGGCCTGCACGGTGACCTTGAGCGTCGCGTCGGTGTTGCCGATCGCGCCCGGATCGAGCAGCTTCGTGAGCTGCGTGGCGACGTCGATCGCGTTCGCGTTCTTGAGCGGCACGACGGCGACCTGCGCACCCGCCGCGCTGTCGACGCCCGAGATGATCTGCGCGATCCGGCGCACGTTGTCCGCGTAATCGGTGACGACGATCGTGTTGTTGGCCGGATATGCGGTGATCGTGTTGTTCGGCGAGATCAGCGGACGCAGCACCGGGAGCAAGTTGTTGGCCGATTCGTTGCGCAGTTCGAACACTTGCGTGACGACCTGGTCGCCGCGCGCCTGCGGCGTGTTGCCGATGTAGGTCGGCACGCCCTGCAGTTTCGCGTCGGCTTCCGGCACGACCTTCAGGACGCCGTGATCCTGGACGAGCGCGAAACCCTGCATCCGCAGCGCGGACTGCAGCGTCTTCAGCGCCTGATCTTCCGGTACGGGGCGTTCCGAAACGAGGTTCAGCTGACCCTTGACGCGCGGGTCGACGATGATCGTCTTGCCCGTCGCGGCGCCGATCGCCTTCGCGACCTGATCGATGTCTGCATTGACGAAATTGAGCGTGACCTGAGCGTGAGCGGCCTGCGCGACGACGATTCCGGCGACGACGAGCGCCGTTGCGACGCGCCGCAAAGCAAAGCGAGTTCTTGTCATGGAGTAATGGATCGATGCCGGCGGCGGCTGTGTCCGATGGTATTACGTAAGATCGATGTCAAAAAAGCAGACATTAGCAGTTTTTCATGTCCGAAATATCACATTGAACTGAGAACTGTCTCACATACGCCATAAAAAAAATCGAATGCGTATGCCGCATGTAAGTTTTTCCATGCGAAGTCTCGAGAGGAACCAACACGATAATGCGGTATAAACGTGCTTGGCAAACGCCGTAGTCCGAACCAACCGAACGGCCGCCCTGCATTGCGCACCGTTCGGTTGCAGGTATGATACGGGCGGCCGGAGCGGCTTCGCGCGAAAAGCGCGTGCGGGTTTTCCCGGTCTTCTGCGAAGCGTAAAACAATTCACCGGTTCATTTCTTTTCATATGACGATGCGGTTCGTTATTGTCGCGATGCTTGCCGCCGGCGCCTGGTTCGCCAGCGCACCCGCACGCGCCGACTGTTACGACGAAGCCGCGAAGTACCAGAAGGTGAATCCGCTGATCCTGCGCGCGATCGCCTGGCAGGAATCGCACAATCGGCCGGAGGCGCTCAACAAGAATACGAACGGCTCGACCGATTACGGCCTCATGCAGATCAACTCGATTCATCTGCCGACGCTGTCCCGCTACGGGATCACGAAAAACACGCTGATGGAGCCATGCAAGAGCGTCTATATCGCCGCGTGGCATCTGCGCCGCAAGATGGACAAGTACGGCAACACGTGGCAGGCGGTGGGCGCCTACCATTCGGAGACGCCGTCGCTGCGCGACAAGTACGCGAAGCAGATTGCCGACATTCTCGTTCGATGGAAGCTGATGCCGGCGCCGGTCGTACAGGATGCGCAGAGCGCGCAACGCTAGCCGGCCCGGCCGCGAAACATATATAGATAGACATAGCGAGACAGCATCGCCGGACCGCGCGCCTGCGCAAGCCCAACGCTCGCGCCGCGTGCAAACACTTCCACCGATCTCGTTCACGCCGCACGCATCATGAAATCGCCGCCGGCTGGCCGTCGCGCACGGCCGTCTGTCTATATTTGATGCACAATGCGGCTTTCCCGCCGCTTGTCCGCGCCGGCCGCTCGCCGGTGCCGCCCCGTTTTCCGGAGCACGGCGGCTCGCTTCCCGCTTTTTTTCGTTGGTGCGCACCGCAATGAACCAGCCGTTGCCCGTCACCGTGCTTTCCGGCTTCCTCGGCGCCGGCAAGACCACGCTGCTCAATCACATCCTCGCGAATCGCGCCGGCCTGAAAGTCGCCGTGATCGTCAACGACCTCGCCGCCGTCAACGTCGATGCGACGCTCGTGCGCGATGCGGCCGAGTTGTCGCACGTCGAGGAGCGTCTCGTCGAAATGTCGAACGGCTGCATCTGCTGCACGCTGCGCGACGACCTGCTCGTCGAGATCCGCCGCCTCGCGGCCGAAAACCGCTTTGACGCGATCCTGATCGAATCGACCGGCATCGCCGAGCCGATGCCGATCGCCGAGACCTTCACGTTCGTCGACGACGACGGCTCGACGCTCGACGACGTCGCGCGCCTCGACACGATGGTCACGGTCGTCGACGCGTTCAACTTCCTGCGCGACTACGGCCGCGACGACGCGCTCGCCGAGCGCGGCCTCGCCGCGACCGAAGAAGACGACCGCACGCTCGTCGAGTTGCTGATCGAGCAGATCGAATTCTGCGACGTGCTCGTCATCAACAAGGCGGATCTCGTCGATGCCGACGCGCTCGCGCGCCTGCAGCGCATCCTCGCGAACCTGAATCCGCGCGCGCGGCAGATCGTCAGCCGCTTCGGCGACGTGCCGCTCGCCGACGTGATCGACACCGGGCTCTTCGATTTCGAAGCGGCCGCGAATGCGCCGGGTTGGCTCGCGTCGCTCGAGCATCGCCATGACGAAGACGAAAACGACGAGCACGCCCCCGGCGATGCGCACGTGCACAGCGAAGCCGACGAATACGGGATCGGCCACTTCGTCTACCGCGCGCGCCGGCCGTTTCATCCGGAGCGGCTCTGGGCGCTGCTGCACGAAGAGTGGAAGGGCGTGCTGCGCAGCAAGGGGTTCTTCTGGCTCGCGACGCGCGACGACATCGCCGGCTCGCTGTCTCAGGCGGGCGGCGTGTGCCGGCACGGTCCGGCCGGGCACTGGTGGGCGGCGCAGGACCGCGCCGAATGGCCGGAAGAGGGCGACGAACTGTACGAAGAGATCGTCGCCGACTGGCACGGCGACCTCGCCGATACGGCGATCGGCGACCGTCGGCAGGAGTTCGTGCTGATCGGCATCGAGCTCGACGCGCCCGCATGGCGCGCGAAGTTCGACGCGTGTCTGCTCACCGACGCCGAGTACGTGCAAGGCAAGAACGCCTGGACGCGCTACGCGGATCCGTTCCCGGCATGGGACATCGACGAACATGACCATGAGCACGGCCATGACCACGGCGACGACAACGACCCCGGCGACGACGCTGAAATCGTCCATCGGCACTGATCGTCAAAGATTGAAAAAGACCATGCGGCGTGGCAAAAAAGCCGCGCCGAAAAGAAAAAACCCGCTGGCACCAGCGGGTTTTTCGTTCGCGAACAGTTCGTCTCAGCGCTTGTTCACTGCGTCCTTGAACGCCTTGCCAGCCGTGAACTTGACCGTCTTGGCTGCCGGGATCTTGATGGTCTCGCCCGTCTTCGGGTTACGGCCAGTGCGCGCTGCGCGCTTGCCCGAACCGAAGCTGCCGAAGCCGATCAATTGAACTGAGTCGCCTTTCGACACAGACTTCTTGATCACTTCGAGGAGCGTGTCCAGCGTTTCGCCGGTTTGAGCCTTGCTGGCGCCCGTCTGGGCGGCGACGGCGTCGATCAGTTCCTGTTTGTTCATTAAGGTTCCTTTCCAGGTTAGGTTGACACGAACAGCGCGAACGCGCCGATTATACGTGCGCGAACCGTGCCGTCTATAGTGTGTGGCGACGGCACGGCGCAAAGTATTGCGCCGCGCAACGCACCGCCGGGTGTGCCTCCTGGCAGCTCCGCGATACGGCGCTTGCTATGATAGCGCAGCGCAAACCCAATAACGACAAGGGTTTCAAAGATTTTCGAGCGAATTTTGTCGAGTTAGATGCTTCCCGTGCGGTTTCCGCGCCGCGCGATCCGGCTTCGCCGCGGCGCGTCGGAGGCCGACGCACCGTTCCGTTGGATTTTGCCAACGCCTTGCGGGACGGGGCTCGCGCGGCGGTTCGTCGCAATTTCGCCGCCTTCTTTTTTGTTTCGCATGCCCGATCGAATCGTTCCGGCGACGCTCGTCTTCCGCGAAGACGGCACCGTCGTCTCGCCCCTCTACGGCGACATCTACCATAGCGCAGCAGGCGCGCTTGCCCAGGCCGACCACGTGTTCATCCGCGGCAACGACCTGCCGCGGCGCTGGCAGCACAAGCGAACTTTCACGATCGTCGAGACGGGTTTCGGCATCGGCTGCAACTTTCTCGCGACATGGGCCGCATGGCGCGCCGATCCGTCGCACGGCGAGCGGCTTCACTTCGTGTCGGTCGAAAAGCACCCGTTCACGCACGACGACCTGCGTCGCGCTGCCGCGCATATCGTTGCATATACAACTATTGAGCCACTCGTCGACGAACTCGCGAACGCATGGCCCCCGCTCACACCGGGCGTCCACCGTCTCGAATTCGACAACGGCCGCGTGACGCTCATGCTCGTGTTCGGCGATGCGCTCGACGCGCTGCCGAATCTCGTGCTGCGCGCAAACGCGTTCTATCTCGACGGCTTCGCGCCGTCGAAAAACGCGGACATGTGGTCGCCCGCGATCTTCAAGTCGCTCGCGAAGCTCGCCGACGAGCATGCGACGTTCGCGACCTACACGAGCGCGGGCACCGTCAAGCGTGCGCTCGACGTAGCGGGTTTCACGTATCGGAAGGTCGAAGGCTTCGCCGGCAAGCGCGCGATGCTCGTCGGCGAATTCGCGCCACGCTGGCGCGTGCGGCGCCATGAGCCGCCGCGCGCGCGCGCTGTCGAGCCGCGTGATGCACTTGTAATCGGCGCGGGGCTCGCCGGCTGCGCCGTCGTCGAGCGGCTCGCCGCGCGCGGCTGGCACGTGACGCTGATCGAGCGGCACGCGGAGATCGCGAGCGAAGCATCCGGCAATCCCGCCGGCGTGTTCCATCCGATGATCGCGCGCGACGACAACCTCGCGGCCCGTCTGTCGCGCGCCGGCTTCCTTCATGCGCTGAACCGCTGGCGCGCGCTCGAGCGCGCGAGCCACACGTTTGCGCGCAGCACGCAAGGCCTCGTGCAGCTCGCGACATCGGACGACGAGTTCGAGCGGATGTGCGAGAGCATCGATGCGCTCGGCGTGCCGGCCGAACTCGCGTCGACGCTGTCGCGCGACGAAGCGCGAGCGCTGTTGCGAACGGACGTCGCGTACGGCGGATGGCTATTCCCGCAAGGCGGCTCGATCAGCCCCGCCGCGCTCGCGGCCTCGCAATGCGCGGCGGCCGGCGAAAAGCTCACGCGCATCGTCGGCATCGAAGTCGCGCGGCTCGAGCGCCGCGACGACGGCCGCTGGCGCGCGCTCGACGCATCGGGCGCAACGCTTGCGCAGGCGAGCGTCGTCGTCGTCGCGAACGCGGCCGATGCCGCGCGCATCGTCGGCCTGCGGCATGCGCCGACGCAGCGCGTGCGCGGCCAGCTCACGCTGCTGCCGCCGGGCAGCGCGCCGGCCGTGCCGGTGCCCGTGATCGGCGACGGCTACGTCGTACCGCTTGCCGATGGCGTCACGCTGACGGGCGCGACGTACGAGCCGGACGATGCGGATGCGACACTGCGCGAAGCGGGCCATCGCGAGAACCTCGAACGGCTCGAACGGCTGCTGCCTGCATTTTCCGCGGCCACGCTCGATGCAGGCATGCTGACGGGCCGCGTCGGCTTTCGCTGCGTCGCGAGCGACCGGTTGCCGCTTGTCGGCGAACTGGGCGACGAGACAGCGGCCGCTCGCGATGCGGCTGCGCTGACGGGCGCCAAGCTGCGCGACATTCCGCGCGCGGCGGGTCTGTACGGCGCATTCGGCTACGGTTCGCGTGGGCTTGTCTGGGCGGCGCTCGGCGCCGAGTTGATCGCCGCGCAGATCGAAGGGGAGCCGTGGCCGCTCGAGCGCGAACTCGCCGAAGCGATCGACCCGGCCCGCTTCCTCGTCCGCGCATTGCGGCACGGGCGCGTCGACTGACTCACCCGGCCGACTCACTATCCGGGCAACGGCGCCCTTCCTTTCTAGCGCGTCGCCGCTCCATTCTCGAACCCGACATCGACGCCGCACACAGAATCGTCGACCAGTTATCCACGCGACCCTGTGGATAACCACGCGAATTCCGAGCGCAATCTCTGTGCAATCGATGTGGACGTAAACGGGGCAACTTCGCACAGCCGCACAGATCCGAAAAAGTTGCTCATCGAAACCCTGTGCGGGCAAACAGGCTGTCCATCCGGTTATGCGACGCGCAAGTCCATGATCCGTCGTCGTAAACGCCGGTTATCCACAGAAATTCGGCCGCTTTGTTAACTTCTACTATGTATATATACAGGTTTACCTCAAGGTAAACGGGCTAGCCTTGGCGATCGGCCAACCCTTTGCCCAAATTCGGTCCGGCCCGGAATAGCTGTGGCACAATCGGTTTCCTTCACGCATGTCATGGCACTGCGCCACGCGTGCATCTATGGAACGGTCGGCTCGAATTCGAATCTGAGGATTTGAGATCGCGCTGTCCATTCACACACGCCAGGCCGACCCCAGATCGGCCGCAAGCCCGACTGACCGTCGCACCCTTTTCGGCGACGCGGGCTTACCCCATGTCCTACTGGTCGTACAGAACAACGAACGACGGGGCAACCACTCATCCAGCGCGCATCATTCGCTCGACTCGCTCGATCCGCGTCGCCGGAGGTTGCCTTCCAAAGGAGAAGTCACCACGATGAAGTCAGCGTTCTCGTTTCTACCCAACTGGCCCCTCGTCCCGGATGCGATTTTTTGGGCCGGCTTTGCACTCTTCGCCGCCGGTCTGTGCGGCGAGCTCTGCTATCGTGCGTGGCGCTTGCCGCGGATCACCGGCTATGCGGTGATCGGGCTCATCGCCGGCTCGTTCGGCTTCGGCGTGATCGATGCGAGCACCGACGACACGTCTCGGCTCCTCGTGAACGTCGCGCTCGGCCTGCTGCTGTTCGAGCTCGGCAGCCGGCTCGATTTGCGCTGGATCCGCCGCAATCCGTGGCTCATCGCGTCGAGTCTCGCCGAGGCGACGCTCACGTTCGTGCTCGTGCTCGCGGTGCTGCTGCTGCTCAAGGTGCCAGGAATGATCGCGCTCGTGCTCGCGGCGATCGCGATTTCCACGTCGCCCGCGATGGTGATCCAGCTGAAGACGGAATTGCGCGCGGAAGGGCAGGTGTCGCAGCGGCTCATCACTCTGTCCGCGCTGAACAGCGTCTACGCGGTCGTGCTGACGAAGCTCGTCACGAGCTGGCTGCATCAGGAAGCATACGGCAACGTGTTCGCGACGATCCTGCAGCCGATCTATCTGCTCGCCGGCTCGTTCATCGTCGCGTATCTGTTCGCTCGCGCATGCAATTATCTGTTCAGGCATGTTGCCTCGACGATGCGCGACGAACATTCGTTTGTCGCGCTGTTCGGCCTCGTCGTGCTCGCGATCGCGGTCGCGCAGGTGCTCAAGCTGTCGACGATGCTCACGCTCCTGCTCGCCGGCATCATCGTGAAGAATCTCGAGGCGCGTCCGCAGTTGTGGCCTGAGCATTTCGGCACCGCCGGGTGGCTGCTCACCGTGATTCTGTTCGTGCTGACGCTCACGTCGTTCGCCTCGCAGGACATCGTCGCGGGCGGACTCATCGCCGGCGCGCTGATCGCGACGCGCTTCGTCGCGAAGCTCGTCGGCGTGCTCGCGTTCGCGAAGCCGAGCGGCCTCGGTGTGAAGCAGGGCGTCGCGCTCGGCTTCTCGCTCGTGCCGATGTCGGCGCTCGCGTATCTGCTCGTCGACGACACGTACCAGCTCTACCCGAATTTCGATCCGCGCCTGCGTGCGGTCGTCATGTGCTCGATCGTCGTGCTGCAGCTGATCGGGCCGCTCATCGTCTATCGTAGCCTGTCGGCCGTCGGCGAACGGCGCGACGCCATCTGATCCGCGCGTTCGCCGCTTCCCGCCCCGTTATCCGGAACCACGCCATGGCACTCGAAACCTTTGTCAATTCCGAACCGTTCACGTTCGGCATCGAGCTCGAAATTCAGATCGTCAATACGCACAACTACGATCTGACGAAAGCGTCGTCCGATTTGATGCGGCTCATCAAGGATGTGAAATTTCCCGGGAACATCACGCCGGAAATCACCGAAAGCATGATCGAGCTGTCGACGGGCATATGCAGGACGCACGATCAGGCATTGGGCGAACTGCACGCGATCCGCGACACGCTCGTCAGCGCGGCCGACCAGTTGAACGTCGGCCTCTGCGGCGGCGGCACGCACGCGTTTCAGCAATGGAGCGAGCGGCAGATCTTCGATGCGCCGCGCTTCCAGTACATTTCCGAGTTGTACGGCTATCTTGCGAAACAGTTCACGGTGTTCGGCCAGCACGTGCACATCGGCTGTCCGGACGCCGACAGCGCGCTGTTCCTGCTGCACTCGATGTCGCGCTTCATTCCGCATTTCATCGCGCTTTCGGCGTCGTCGCCGTATGTGCAGAACGTCGACACCGGCTTTCATTCGGCACGCCTCAATTCGGTGTTCGCGTTTCCGCTGTCGGGCCGCGCGCCGTTCGTGCTCACCTGGAACGCCTTCGAGGAGTACTTCACGAAGATGGTGAACACGGGCGTCGTCAACAGCATGAAGGATTTCTACTGGGACATCCGCCCGAAACCCGGCTACGGAACGATCGAAGTGCGCGTGATGGACACGCCGCTTTCGGTCGATCGCGCGGCCGCGATCGCGTGCTACATCCAGACGCTCGCGCGCTATCTGCTGATCGATCGACCGCTGAAGCTGTCGGAGGATGACTACCTCGTCTACACGTTCAACCGTTTCGAGGCATGCCGCTTCGGGCTCGAGGGGACCTGCGTGAATCCGCAGACGGGCGAGCGCCGGACGATCGCCGAGGACATCCTCGACACGCTCGACCGCATTGCGCCGCATGCGGCAGCACTCGGCTCGCGTGCGGCGCTCGACGAGATCGGCGCGCTCGCGAAGGCGCGCGTCAACGATGCGTCGTGGCTCCGGACGATCTTCAAGCAGGAAAAATCGCTGAACGAAACTGTGCGCCAGCAGTGTCTGCGCTGGCGGGAATGAAAAATAGTTTTTCAAATCGTCGCATCCGACGAGCACGGGTTTAAGTTTACCCCAACGTAGACGTATGTAAACGTAGTAGTAGTTAACAAGCCTCCGCCGATTCTGTGGATAACTTGATATTTCGCCGCAAAGTCAAAGGCCTGTGGCATTGACAACGATGCGAATCGAGTGAGAATTCCAGCGGATGTCCCGGGGCGGAAAATTTCTCGGCGAGCCTGTGCCGCAAGTTGTCAAGAAACGACGCACAGTTCGTTCCTGTGCTTATTCAGTCGTTATCCACGGGTTGGGTGGGATAACTTAGCTGTGCGATTTTCCGCTCTCGCTTAGAATGTCGGCTTCGCGGTGGTCGGCGCCGACGGGGGTGCTGAAACCGCGTGCAGGTTCGCGGCGTGTGCCTCGCGGCGAACATGTCGGACGCGCTCGTCCGGGTGCGCCCCTTTGAGACAGAGATCGAGACCTGATCTCCCCACAAACGGCCGCCTTCAAAAGACGGCCGGCAACAGCGAAAAGACTATGAGCGAAGGTGTTTACGGGAACCAGGCTGCGGGGCGAGTGACCCACAGCCTGTTGCGGTTGAGCACGGCTATGCGGAGCCAGGCATGGGATTGGGCGGAAGGCGCGGGGTTGACGCCGACGCAGGGTGAAATCCTCGTGCTGCTGCTTCAACGCAAGGGGCCGATGCGGCTGGGCGAGATTGCGCGCGAAACGCAATTGACCGCGGCAACGACGAGCGATGCGGTGAGCACGCTCGAGCACAAGGGGCTTGTCGAGAAGCGCCGAGCGCTCGACGACGGCCGCGCGCTCGCGGTGCGCTTGAGCGCGCGCGGCCGCACGGCGGCGAAGAAGGCGCTGCAGTGGCCGGACTTCCTGTCGAAGGCGGTCGGCACGCTCGGCGGCGACGAGCAGGGCGTGCTGTATCGCGCGCTGCTGAAGACGCTGCGCGAGCTGCAGGTCAAAGGCGACATTCCGCCGCACCGGATGTGCGTGACGTGCAAGCACTTCCAGCCGGGCAAGGCGGCGCGCAAGCCGACCTACCGTTGTTCATTGCTCGACATGACGATGGCGGACAGCGACCTGCGTCTCGACTGCGCGGTGCACGAGGAAGCGGACGCCCTGACGCAGAAGAAGACCTGGAAACTGTTCGCGCAGGCGTAATGCGCGTCGAGCGGGGGCTCGTTCGAGCCGGAGGCGCCGATGAATGCTGAAGCCGTTGCGATTCGCCACGTGAATTTCGAGGACCTCGGGAGTTTCGAGCAGGTGCTCGGCGAACGCGGGCGGCGCGTGCGCTATGTCGACGTCGGCGGTTCTCGCGTCGACGCGCTCGACGCACTCGAGCCGTCGCTGCTCGTCGTGCTCGGCGGGCCGATCAGCGCGTACGACGACGATCTGTATCCGACGACGGCGCTGCTCGCGGCGCTCGTCGGCAAGCGGATCGAAGCCGGCTTGCCGACGCTCGGCGTCTGCCTCGGCTCGCAGCTGATC
Organism: Burkholderia sp. ABCPW 14; assembly: GCF_001523835.1. Classification (NCBI taxonomy): domain Bacteria; kingdom Pseudomonadati; phylum Pseudomonadota; class Betaproteobacteria; order Burkholderiales; family Burkholderiaceae; genus Burkholderia; species Burkholderia sp. ABCPW 14. Next base: position 152,751 of record NZ_LOVS01000072.1, read on the forward strand.
GCGCGTGCGCTCGGCGCACGCGTGTATCCGGCGGCGGCGAAGGAGCTCGGCTGGATGCCGCTCACGCTGACGGAAGCCGGGCGCGCGTCGCCGCTGCGATACGTCGACGGCGCGATCACGTCGATGATGCACTGGCACGGCGACACGTTCGATTTGCCTGCGGGCGCGATCCATCTCGCGTCGACGCCAACGTGCCGCAACCAGGCCTTCTCGTGGGGCACGCACGTGCTCGCGCTCCAATGCCATCCGGAGATTCGCGCCGACCGCTTCGAGCCCTGGCTGATCGGCCATGCGGGCGAGATCGCGGCGACACCCGGGGTCGACGCGAAACGATTGCGCGAGCAGACCGCGCAGCTCGGCCCGACGCTCGAATGCGCCGCGCGCAAGATGTTCGGCGAGTGGCTCGATTCGGTCGGGCTGTAGCGGCCGGTCGGCTTCGGTTGCGTTCGTTCGAAACGAAACGGTTCCGGGTTCGTCACCGATCCCGGCGCCGTTTCCATTTTCGTTCCATGGCGTGAGTCATCGTGCTCGCGGCAAGCCTGCGCGCCGCGTGCTAACCTCGGTCGCTCGACTTCTTTCGCGAGAGCGGCTGCCATGAGTGCGTTGTTTTCTCCGTTCACGCTGCGTGGCGTGACGCTTCCGAATCGCATCGTGATTTCGCCGATGTGCCAGTATTCCGCCGAAAACGGCGAGGCGCGTGCATGGCACCTGATCCATCTCGGCCATCTCGCGCTGTCGGGCGCGGGACTTCTCTGCATCGAAGCGACGGCGGTCGAGCCCGATGGCCGCATTTCGCCCGCGGACCTTGGCTTGTGGAACGACGCGACCGAAGCCGCGCTCGAACCCGTGCTCGCGGCGATCCGCAAGCATTCGCCGATTCGCGTCGCGATGCAGCTTTCGCACGCGGGCCGCAAGGCGTCGAGCGACGTGCCGTGGAACGGCGGGCAACTGATTTCGGTCGACAAGGGCGGCTGGCAGCAGTCCGCGCCGTCCGCGGTCCCGCATCGGGAAAACGAACCGTCGCCGCTCGCGCTCGACGCGGCCGGGCTCGAGCGCATTCGTCATGCGTTCGTCGAATCGGCGAAGCGTGCGGCGCGTCTCGGCATCGACGCGCTCGAAGTCCACGCGGCGCACGGCTATCTGCTGCATCAATTCTTGTCGCCGCTGGCGAATCATCGCACCGACGCATACGGCGGCTCGCGCGAGAACCGGATGCGCTTTCCGCTCGAAGTATTCGACGCGGTGCGCGCGGCGTTTCCGGACGATCGCCCGGTCGGCGTGCGCGTGTCCGCGACCGATTGGGTGCCGGGCGGCTGGGAGCTCGACGATACGATCGCCTTCGCGCACGCGCTGAAGCGGCGCGGCTGCGACTGGATCGACGTGTCGTCTGGCGGCGTGTCGCCGCTGCAAAAGATTCCGCTGTCGCCGGGCTATCAGGTGCCGTTCGCGCAGGCGGTCAAGCGCGCGGTCGACATGCCGACGGTCGCCGTCGGCCTCATCTCCGATCCCGAGCACGCGAATCGCCTGATCGAAGCGGGCGATGCGGACTTCGTCGCGATGGCGCGCGCAATGCTCTACGATCCGCGCTGGCCGTGGCACGCGGCCGCGAAGCTCGGCGCGACGGTCAATGCGCCGCCGCAGTATTGGCGTTCGCAGCCGCGCGAGCACAAGGCGCTGTTCGGCGACGTGTCGTTCGGCCAGCGTTGAGCGCCGCGTGTGCGTTGCACACGCGGCGCGTGGCGGACGATCAGCGTGAGCGCCGAACCGATTGCCGACTCGATCGGCGTTGCGTGATTTCGTGTGATTTCACGCGATTTCGTGCGTCGAGCGGCCGTTCGATGTTGAACGAAGCAATCCCTAACGTGTAGGATTCGGGTGATTCGCACTCGGCCGGCGCACGGCATGCAACGCCGCTTGCGCCGTGATCGACGAAGCGGCGCGAGGGACATGCGCTGCGCGTTCGTTTCAGTTTCAAGTCGTCTTCAAAGGATTCGTTCGATGAGTTCACGCAGGATCGTGGTGCGCCGCTCGGGCGTTCACGGCAAGGGCGTATTCGCCGCGGTACCGATCAAAGCGGGAGCGCGCGTAGTCGAATACAAGGGCGAGCGGATCTCGTGGAAAGAGGCGCTGCGCCGCCATCCGCACGACCCGGACGATCCGAATCACACGTTCTATTTCGCGCTCGAAGCGGGCGGCGTGATCGACGGCAAGATCGATGGCAACAGCGCACGCTGGATCAATCACTCGTGCGCGCCGAATTGCGAAGCGGAGGAGGTGGACGGACGCGTGTTCATCCACGCGCTGCGCGACATCGGCGAGCAGGAAGAGCTGTTCTACGACTACGGCCTCGTGATCGATGCGCGCCTGACGAAGAAGCTCAAGCGCGAATACGCGTGCCGCTGCGGCGCGGCGACGTGCCGGGGCACGCTGCTCGCGACGTCGGAAGAAGACGAGGGCAAGAAAAAGAAGAAGGCGAAGAAGGGCGGCAAGGACAAGAAGAAGTGACGCCGCCGCGGCGATGCGCGACGCCAGTGCGCACGCCGCGGTTTCGCCGGCTCTCGAACGGGCGGCCGAATCGAAAAAGGCCGTCCCGGTGCTTTCCAGTCCCAACTAATCAGCGTGCGGCTGCGATCCTTCGCAGGGGCAGCGCGCGTCATTTGCGCCGTGTCGTCGATGGGGCGTTCGTGAATGCCATGCGCAACGTCACGCGCGAACGCTGTTCGGCGCGGTTTCGATCGGGCCGCATGAGCGGTCGTCATTCGAGGATATCGATTCGCTGCGTGGATGCGGCGTAAAGTGGCAAGCCGTATCGGCCGTCCGCGCACATCGCTCGTGCGCGGCTCGTGCGGACACAAGCCGCTCACGAGCCGCCACCTTGTCAGACCGAAGCGGTCGGCGATTCGGACGAATGGGGCGCCGGCGCAGACGACGGCTTGTCGGCGAGCGGCACCCGCACGATGAAGCGCGAGCCGCCCTCGGGCGCGTCCGCGTACGATACGGTGCCGCCGTGCATCGCGATGATGTCGTGGACGATCGCGAGGCCGAGGCCCGCGCCTGTCTCGACGCCGCTGCCGCTTTGCGCGTCGCCGCGGAAGAATCGCTTGAAGAGGTCCGCCTGCTGCCCCGCCGGCACGCCGGAGCCGTTGTCCTCGACGACGATCTCGGCCGCCTGCTTGCCATCGTCGAGCGCGATCTGCGACACGTCCATCGTAATCCGCGCGCCTTGCGGCCGCGCGAGCGGCACGTACTTCAGCGCGTTGTCGAGCAGATTCGCGATCACCTCGCGCAGCAGCACCGGATTGCCGCGCACGACGAGCGGCTCGTCGTCGGCGCGGCCGTCGCCGCGTTGGAAGCCGAGATCGACGTGCGCGGCGAGCGCACGCGGCACCCATTCGGCGCCGGTTTCGAAAGCGAGGCCGGCGAGGTCGATGTCGACGAAGCGAGCGGCCTGCTCGCCAGGCTCCGCGCGCGCGAGCGACAGCAACTGATTCGACAGCCGCACCGCACGGTCAGCCGCCGAGCGCAGTTCGCGCACGGCGGTCAGCGCCTGCTGCGGATCGCGCGCAATGGCCGCCTGCTCCGCATGCAGCTTGATCGCGGTGAGCGGCGTGCGCAACTGGTGCGCGGCGTCGGCGATGAACTTGCGCTGCGCGTCGAGCGCGGTCTTCAGGCGGCCGAGCAGCGCGTTCATCGCGCTCGTGAGCGGCCGGATTTCGAGCGGCACTTCGGTTTCGTCGACGGGCTCGAGCGACGTGTGGGTCTGCCGGTTCAGCGAATCGGCGAGATGCGTGAGCGGGCCGAGCTGCTGGTTGACGACGCGCCACACGATCCCCCAGCCGGCGAGCAGCAACAGGAGGAGCGGCATCATGATCGCGACGAGGAATTCCGCTGCGATCCGGTAGCGGTAGCGCACCGGCTGCGCGACCTCGACGATCATCGGATTGCCGCTTTCCGTCTGCTCGACGCGCACTTGCGCGACCCGCACCGCCTGGTTGTCGTATTCGGCCTCGAACACGTACGCAACGTGCATCCGGCGCACGCTCGTGCCTTGTAGCGGCAGCTTCGGATCGCCGGCGAGCTCGTGCTCGCCGTCGCTGATCCGGTAGATCAGCTGTTCGGTGGGATCGGAGAACATCGCCTGCGCAAGCGGCGGCACCGTGAACGGCGCATCGGGGCCGGCGATCTGGATCTGTTTCGAGATGGCCGACGCGAGATCCGCGAGCGATCGGTCGACGACGTGCTGCGTGTATTGCCACGCAAGCCAGTACGCAATGAGGCCGCTCATCAGCGCGAGCATCGACAGCGGCGCGGCGAGGCGCCGCAGCAGCGTGCGGCGCAGGCTGGTCACAGCCGGATCAAGGGACATCGCGCGAAAGAATAGGATAAGCGCCGCTTCGCGAAGCGGTGCGGGTAGGGCGCGCGGCGCGCGCGGCCGCAGCGTGCCGCACGCGCGGCGTCAGACCGTCAGACGCTCGCGGTCTGGCGGATTTCCTGCAGCAGGTAGCCGAAGCCGCGCACCGTGACGATCTCGACACGGCACTGCTCGAGCTTCTTGCGCACCCGGTGCACGTAGACTTCGATCGCGGTGTCGCCGAGATCGCCGCCGAAGTGCGTCAGGTGATCCTGCAGTTGCGCCTTGCTGACGACGCGGCCGTGGCGAAGCAGCAGCATCTCGAGTACCGCGAATTCGCGCGGCGACAACTCGAGCGGCTTGTCGTCGTTGAAGATGCGGCGATCGACGCCCGACAGGCGCACGCCGCCGAGCGACACTTCCGGACGCGGCATGTCGCTGTGCGGGCCGCTGCGACGCATCACCGCGCGGATTCGCGCTTCGAGTTCGGCGGGCTCGAACGGCTTCAGCATGTAGTCGTCGGCGCCGGAGTTGAGGCCCTGCACGCGATCGTTCAGTTCGTCGCGCGCGGTCAGCACGATGACGGGCGTGTGGCGGTTGGTCTGGCGGAAGCGCGACAGCAGCGTCATGCCGTCGATGCCGGGCAGGCCGAGGTCGAGGATCACGAGTTCGTGGCGGTTTTGCGCGAGCGCCTGCTCGGCAAAGATGCCGTCGTGAACCATGTCGACGGTGAAGCCCGCCTGTTCGAGGCTGCTTTGAATGCCGCGTGCGATGGGGCGGTCGTCTTCGATCAGAAGGAGTCGCATGAGATTCGCTCAAGTACAATGGGTTGGCGGTTCAGGCACGCGGGACAGCACGACGCCGTTTCCACGAAAACGTCGCATGCCCGGCGGCAAGCAGGACGGCCAGCAACGAACATCTCGATCATGTCCGATATTTCGATCCACGAACTCGAAGCCGCGATCAATTTCTGGCGGGCCCGCTCGCCGGCGAGCGGCGACGAACTCGAACTCTGCGAAGAGGCTAGCGCGCTTTCCAAACCGTATGCATTGCTGATTGTACAGCGCCAAAGTGCGCTGCAACTGGAAGGATTGGACCCTAAGGCGCGCAACGCATGGGACGCTTACGTTCGACTTAACGACGGCTTGGAAAGCTGAAGGCTTTCGCTTCATTCAGCATAGAAAACGCTTACTGAAAGCGATACGTTGACGATCCGATTTCGAATCTCCATCAGGGTAATTACGCAGCCTTTGCGTGCTTGCCCACTTCCTCGATGAAATGCGCGAGCTTGATGTCGCGCTCGGTGAGACCGTCGGCGTCGTGCGTCGACAGCGTGATTTCGACGCGGTTATAGACGTTGAACCACTCGGGGTGGTGATTCGCTTCCTGGGCCTTGATCGCGACGCGCGTCATGAAGCCGAACGCTTCGTTGAAATCGGCGAAGCGAAAACTGCGCTGGATGGCGTCGCGGCCCGGCACGGCTGTCCAGTGAGGCAGGCTTTCGAGTTGCGTCTTGCGTTCTTCCGATGTGAGCTTGTGAACCATTTTCATACCTCGTCCAATAGCGGCGAGGCCGCGCGCCTTCGCGCGGCGAGGTGCCGTATCGGCCATTCTTTCATATTTGTTCGTCAAGCGTCTTCATCGATTGCCCAGCCTTTGCCCGTGCCGCGCGTGAGCACGTGATCGCCGTCCAGCACCGCGCCCGCCGTGTGCTCGGGCGCGTCGGCGAGCCGGGCGGCGAGTGCGCGAGCGTCGACATGCGCGAGCGCAAAGAGCTGCGCGAAATCGTCGATTACGAAGTAGGTCTTCTGGAACGTGTCGATCCGGTAACGGGTCCGCATCACGCGCTCGAGATCGAAGCCGAACCGGTTCGGCGCCGCGCTTTCGAGGCTGTAGAGCGTCTCGCCCTTGCTCGACACGATGCCCGCGCCGTAGATCCGCAGCTCGCTTTGCCGGCGCGCGTCGCGGAGCAGGCCGAATTCGACGGTATACCAATAGAGGCGCGCGAGCAGCGCCAGCGCGCGCGGATCGTCGGCGACGGCGAGCGCCGCGCGGCCATACGCGTGCATGTAGTCGGCGAAGACGGGATCGATCAGGAGCGGCACGTGGCCGAACAGATCGTGGAAGCAGTCCGGCTCCTGCAGGTAGTCGAGCTGGTCCGGCCGGCGCATCCACCAGGTGACCGGAAACCGCCGGTTCGCGAGATGCTCGAAGAATACCGCGTCAGGCACGAGGCCCGGCACGGCGACGATTCGCCAGCCGGTCGCGGGCTGGAGTCGCCGGTTCACGTCGGCGAACGACGGCACGCGCTCGGGGGACAAGTCGATGCATGCGAGGCCGTCGACGAATGCGTCGCACGCGCGGCCGCGCAGCAGCGACGCCTGGCGCGTATAGAGCTGCTTCCACACCGCGTGGTCGACCTCGCCGTAGCGGGCGAGCGGCTGATCGATGGTGAAATCGGCACGGGTTTCGAGGCCCGCGTCGAACTGTTCCTTCAGTTTCGCGGTGACGACGGTGGACATGGTGAACGCTTGCTTCGCATCGGTTGGGATGCATGCAAGTGTAGAGCGGGCGGCATGCGGATTGGGCGCAAAGTCGTCGAGTATTCGGTTATAAATGCGATAATCTCGCATCACAACGCAGAACTACGCGGAGAATCTTCATGGTGGAACTCGATCACTTCGATTTGGCGCTGCTCGACGTGCTGCAGCGCTTCGGCCGCGCGACGCATCAGCAACTGGGCGAGGAGGTGCCGTTGTCGCCGTCGCAGATCGGCCGGCGGCTGCAGCGGCTCGAGGCGGCGGGCGTGATCGACGGCTACCGCGTCGTGCTGCGGCCCGAACGGCTCGGGCTCGGCGTCACCGCGTTCACGAGCCTGAAGCTCAAGCATCACGGCGATTCGATCATCGAGCAGTTCCAGCAGCAGATCGACGTGCTGCCCGAAGTGCTCGAATGCCATGCGGTGGTCGGCGATGCCGATTATCTGCTGCGGATCGTCGCGCCGGATCTGAACGCGCTGTCATCGTTCGTGATGAAAAAGCTGATGCGGGTGCCGGGCGTCGACAGCGTGCGCTCGAACATCGTGCTCACGACGTTCAAGCGCAATGGGCCGCTGCCGCTCGGCCATCTGGCGTCCGGCACGCCCGCTGCATGACGCGAGGGGCAGGAGGGCGGCCGTCGGCGGCCGGCTGGCGCGCGGGCCACGTCGGCCGGCCCGCAACGCCGACGAGTCTCACGCGGCGGGTTCGGCCTGCGCGTTGAGCAGATCGACGTACGCGACCGCGACGAGATCGTCGCTCGGCACGCCGAGCTTCGCGAACACCGCTTGCGCCTCCGCGTGGCCGCCTTCCTCGTCGTCGTCCGGCGCGAGCACGACTTCCAACTCGACGAAGTCGCCGAGGCCGTCGACGCGGTCGAGATGGATTCGCGTGCGGCCCGCGAGGTAGACGTGCCGCTCTTTCGTCACGATGCCGCGGGTCGTCAGCGCAGTCGCGAGGAGCGCGTGCATCGCGTCCGGATTCGTCACCGGGCTGCGTGTGTAATACGACGCCTTCGGGCCGTCCTGGTCGTCGCGCTGGTAGAAGATCAGCTCGGCGGGCGTGCCGTCTTCGAAGCGGCGCAGCTTCAGGCGGCCGCGCGGCACGTCGTAGAAGAAATCCTGCTGCCGATAGAAGAGGGGTGCCTCGGTCGCCAGCTCGGCGGCCCGTTCGCGCAGTTGTTCGAATTCGCGCGCGCGGGCTTTGATCTCGATGTTGCGGGCCATGCGGGTCTCCTGTGAAGAGCGTTTGCGGGTCCGGACGAACCATCCAGAAGCCCTCATTCTATCGGGGCGCGAGCCGTTTTGACGCGACGCGGAAGACGGTGGGCCGCGCGCGGCGGATACGGTTGTGCCGCGGGCGTTTGCGCGGCGCGAGCGGTGCCGGGATGGGCGGTTGCCGGCGCGGCATGGCGCCGAATGCGGCGGGGCAGCGCGATGCAGCGCGGCGGCCGTCGCCGGTGCGGCATTGAGCTGCAGCCGTGCGGTTCGAAACCGGCACGAATGCGCGAGCGTCGTGCCGACGCACGCGGCGTCAGCGAGTCATTCTCCAACCCTTTATATCGAAGCCGCCGCGCCGATCATCATCAGCGGCGCTCATATTGCCCATTGCTCGTCGATGAGGCGCAGCGCGGCGGCGATCGCCGGCTCGTCGCGCCGCTCGGCGAGCGTGACGAACGTGAGCTCGGCGGGCACCGAGACATGCTCGACGATCGTGAGCGCATGCGCATGCGCTTCCCGCAGCGCGACCGAGTCACGCGCGAGCGTCAAGCCGACGCCCGATTTGACGAGATCGAGCATCGACGTCTCTTGATCGACTTCGGCGACCTTGACGGGCTGCACGCCGGCATCGGCGAAGCGGCGCGACAAGAGCCGCTGGTGCGCGGACGCGGCGGGCGTCCAGATCCACGGCAGCGCGGCGAGCTCGCGCCACGTGCGCGCGCGCTCGCCGCGCTCCTTCCAGCCGGCGGGCGCGAGCACGCGATAGCGGAACTGCGTGAGCGTCACCGTTTGGAAGCGCTCGGCGTCGCGCGGATCGTCCTCTTCCGGCCGGCCGATGTAGTAGCCGACGTCGAGCTCGCGCGCGCGAACCTGGTCGAGCACCCAGCCGGACATCCCGTGCCGGAGCGCCGTCTCGATCTGCGGATAGGTCTCGACGAGCCGCTTCAGGAAGCCGCCGAGCCGCAGGAATTCCGGATCGAGGATCGTGCCGATCCGCAGCCGCCCGCGCACTTCGTGCCGCAGCGCGGCGGCCGCGCGCTTCACGTCGGCCGCCGCGTCGAGCGCGCGTTCCGCATGCGGCAGCAGCGCCTGGCCGTCGCGCGTGAGCACGAGTCCGCGCGCCGTGCGCACGAACAGCGCAACGCCGAGCAGGTCCTGCAGATTCTTGATTTGCAGACTGACGGCGGGCTGCGTCAGATGCAGGTGCGTCGCCGCGCGCGTGAGGTTGCCCTCGCGCGCGACCGCGACGAACGCGCGGAGCAGAGTCAGGTCCATCGAGCAATATTAGATCGGCTTATAACGCAATTGAGCATAACTCATTGGATCGCGAACGGGGCTCGCGGGTACGCTTCATCCCCGAAGCACGCGATTCGCGTGCAACACGCAAAGCGGAAAGCGGCAACGGCAAACACGGAGGACGACATGACCGATACCCATTCGAACGATTCGCGCGTGCGCGCACTGACCCATTTCATCGGCGGCCGCGCGGTCGACGGCGTGAGCGACCGCTACGGCGACGTGTTCGACCCGGCGCTCGGCAAGTTGACGGCGCGCGTGCCGCTCGCGACGGTCGCGGAAGTCGACGCGGCCGTCGCGGCCGCGGCCGAGGCGTTCCCCGCGTGGAGCGAGACGTCGCCGCTTAAGCGCGCCCGCGTGATGTTCAAGTTCAAGGAACTGCTCGATCGCCATCACGACGAGCTCGCCGAGCTGATCACCCGCGAGCACGGCAAGGTGTTCTCCGACGCGAAGGGAGAAGTGATGCGCGGGATCGAGGTCGTCGAGTTCGCATGCGGCATTCCGAACTTGCTGAAGACCGATTTCACCGACCAGATCGGCGGCGGCATCGACAACTGGAACCTGCGCCAGCCGCTCGGCGTCGTCGCCGGGATCACGCCGTTCAACTTTCCGATGATGGTGCCGTGCTGGATGTTCCCGGTCGCGATCGCGTGCGGCAACACGTTCGTGCTGAAGCCGTCGGAGCGCGATCCTTCGGCGTCGATCCGGCTCGCCGAGCTGTTGAAGGAAGCGGGGCTGCCCGACGGCGTGTTCAACGTCGTGCACGGCGACAAGACGGCCGTCGACGCGCTGATTGCGCATCCGGACATAGCCGCGCTGTCGTTCGTCGGCTCGACGCCGATCGCCGAGTACATTCACACGGAAGCCGCGCGGCGCGGCAAGCGCGTGCAGGCGCTGGGCGGCGCGAAGAACCATCTCGTCGTGATGCCGGATGCGAACCTCGATCAGGCGGTCGACGCGCTGATCGGCGCCGCGTACGGGTCGGCCGGCGAGCGCTGCATGGCGATTTCCGTCGCGGTCGCCGTGGGCGGCGTCGCGGACGCGCTCGTCGAGCGGCTCACCGAGCGTGCGAAGACGTTGAAGATCGGTAACGGAATGGATGGCGATGTCGAAATGGGGCCGCTCGTGACGGCCGCGCATCGCGCGAAGGTGTCCGCGTACATCGACGCGGGCGTCGCGGCGGGTGCGAAGCTCGTCGTCGACGGGCGCAATCACGTCGTCGACGGATACGAGAACGGTTTCTTTCTCGGCGGCACGCTGTTCGACGACGTCGCGACCGATATGTCGATCTACCGCGAGGAGATCTTCGGGCCGGTGCTGGCCGTCGTGCGGGTGCCGGATTTCGCGAGCGCGGTCGAGCTCATCAACGCGCACGAATTCGCGAACGGCGTGTCGTGCTTCACGTCCGACGGCGGCGTCGCGCGCGCGTTCGCGCGGCAGATTCAGGTCGGGATGGTCGGCATCAACGTGCCGATTCCGGTGCCGATGGCGTGGCATTCGTTTGGCGGCTGGAAGCGCTCGCTGTTCGGCGATCACCATGCGTATGGCGAGGAGGGCGTGCGCTTCTACACGCGCTACAAGAGCGTGATGCAGCGCTGGCCGGACAGCATCGCGAAGGGGGCGGAGTTCACGATGCCCGTCGCTAAGTGACGCGATCGCGACCGTTGTTTTGACGACGCCGCGCGGCTCACGCAAAGAGGCCGCGCGGTCTATGCTTTAACGGCGCGCATCGATGCTATTTGCGCGGCCTGCGCCGCGGCGCATGACGACGGTCCGCGCAAGACCGCCGCACCAGAATCGAGGAGACAGAGACGGTGGCTACCGAACGGACGCTCGAAGGCGAATTCGATTATGTGATCGTCGGGGCCGGCACGGCCGGCTGCGTGCTCGCGAACCGGCTCACCGAAGATCCCGACGTAACCGTGCTGCTGCTCGAAGCCGGCGGCAAGGACGACTATCACTGGATCCACATCCCGGTCGGCTATCTGTATTGCATCGGCAATCCGCGCACCGACTGGCTCTACAAGACCGAGCCCGAAGCCGGGCTGAACGGCCGCGCGCTGTCGTATCCGCGCGGGCGCGTGCTGGGCGGCTCGTCGTCGATCAACGGCATGATCTACATGCGCGGCCAGCGCGGCGATTACGACGATTGGGCGCGCGCGACGGGCGACGACGGCTGGTCGTGGGACGCGGTGCTGCCGATCTTCAAGCGCAGCGAGGATCATCACGCGGGCGCGAGCGACGCGCACGGCGCGGGCGGCATGTGGCGCGTCGAGAAGCAGCGGCTGCGCTGGGAGATCCTGGAGGCGTTCTCGCAGGCCGCGCAGCAGACGGGCATTCCGTCGACCGACGATTTCAACCGCGGCGACAACACGGGTGTCGGCTATTTCGAAGTCAACCAGAAGCGCGGCATCCGCTGGAACGCATCGAAGGCGTTCCTGCGTCCCGCGCTCGCGCGGCCGAACCTGACCGTGATCACCGGCGCGCAGGCCGAGCGGCTCGTGTTCGACGGCAAGCGCTGCGCGGGCGTCGAGTATGGCGGCGGCGGCGTGCCTTACGTCGCGCGTGCGCGCGGCGAAGTGCTGCTCGCGTCGGGCGCCGTGAATTCGCCGCAGTTGCTCGAGCTGTCCGGCGTCGGCGACGGCGGCCGGCTGCAGGCGCTCGGCATCGGCGTCGTCGCGGATCTGCGCGGCGTCGGCGAAAACCTTCAGGATCACTTGCAACTGCGGATGGCGTTTCGCGTGCGCGGCGTGCGCACGCTGAATACGTTGTCCGCGCACTGGTGGGGCAAGCTGATGATCGGCGCGCAATACGCGCTGATGCAGCGCGGGCCGATGTCGATGGCGCCGTCGCAACTGGGCGCGTTCGCGAAATCGGACCCGAACGATCCGGCGCTCACGCGGCCCGATCTCGAATATCACGTGCAGCCGCTGTCGCTCGAGCGTTTCGGCGAGCCGCTGCATCGCTTCAACGCGTTCACCGCGTCGGTCTGTCATCTGCGGCCGACGTCGCGCGGCAGCATTCACGCGGGGTCGCCGGACCCGATGCACGCGCCGTCGATCGCGCCGAACTATCTGTCGACCGATTACGATCGCCACGTCGCGGCAAACGCGCTGCGCCTGACGCGCCGGATCGCCGCCGCATCCGCGCTCGCGCGCTATGCGCCTGAGGAAATCCTGCCGGGCGTCCAGTACCGAAGCCGAAGCGACGAAGAATTGATCGCGGCGGCGGGCGCCGTCGGTACGACCATCTTCCATCCGGTCGGCACGTGCAAGATGGGGCGCGCGGACGATCCGGACGCGGTCGTCGATAGCCGCCTGCGCGTGCGCGGCGTGGCGGGGCTGCGGGTCGTCGACGCGTCGGTGATGCCGACAATCACGTCGGGCAACACGAATTCGCCGACGCTGATGATCGCCGAGCGCGCGAGCGACATGATTCGCGCGGATCGTCGCGGCACGTCGGAGCGCGGCGCGGCTGCGCGCGCCGAAGCCGTGCTGCCGACGTAAAAATGACACGATCCGTTGAAAGAATTGGCAAAGAATCGACATAAGAAAAACGGCTGAGGGTTAACCCAAAAGCGCAACGAAGCATCTCGCATGTATTCGATCGCGGCGTTTGTTTCGATTCATGCCGGAACGCGTTTTTTTCTCCGAAGATCTTTTCGCCGCGCGTAGAAAAAATACGCATGTCATCAGGGTTTGCGCGAGGCCGGAAACGGTTTCGCGCGAGCCGGCAGGCGGCTCGGCAATGCGCGGACGCATTGATCTGGACGACAAAAAAAGCGTGTAAAAAATACTGATGGCCGTCGCGCCCTATAAGTGCAAATCCCGATGAATGCACTGCACCAACGGCGCGACAATGACACGCAGTCTGAATCTGCGACTTGCGTGAGGAGACCAGCCTCGACGCAATGACATAAAGCTCGGGGGCAGCCTCTCATCCGCTGAATGCATCGTGGCCGCTTGCGCGAGATTTCCCAGCGCTTCGCCTCACTTCGTAGGAAGGGAACATGATTCTCGGCGACACGATTCTCGAAACACGCGGACTCACGAAGGAATTCAAGGGTTTCACCGCGGTGAACGGTGTGAACCTGCGCGTGCGGCGCGGCTCGATCCATGCGCTGATCGGGCCGAACGGCGCCGGCAAGACCACTTGCTTCAATCTCCTGACAAAATTCCTGAAGCCGACCGCGGGTCAGATCGTCTACAACGGCATCGACATCACCGACGAGCGCCCGGCGCAGATTGCGCGGCGCGGCGTGATCCGTTCGTTCCAGATTTCCGCGGTGTTTCCGCATCTGACGGCGTTGCAGAACGTGCGCATCGGCCTGCAGCGCTCGCTCGGCACCGCATTCCATTTCTGGCGCAGCGAACGGTCGCTGAAGCGTCTCGACGATCGCGCGATGGATCTGCTCACGCAGGTCGGCCTCACCGATTTCGCGCACGTGCCGACGGTCGAGCTCGCGTACGGCCGCAAGCGCGCGCTCGAGATCGCGACGACGCTCGCGATGGAGCCGGAGTTGATGCTGCTCGACGAGCCGACGCAGGGGATGGGCCACGAGGACGTCGATCGCGTGACGGCGCTCATCAAGAAGGTCGCGAGCGGCCGCACGATCCTGATGGTCGAGCACAACATGAACGTGATCGCGGGCATCTCCGACACGATCACTGTCCTGCAGCGCGGCGAAGTGCTCGCGGAAGGCACGTATGCGGAGGTGTCGAAGAATCCGCTCGTCGTCGAGGCGTACATGGGCAGCGCCGACGCGGCGCTCGCGGGGGCACACGCATGAACCACAGCGAACGGGAAGAGCGCGAGTTGAACAATGTCGAAAGCGGGACGCCCGCGCTCGCGCTCGCGGGGCTCGAAGCGTGGTACGGCGAATCGCACATCCTGCACGGCGTCGATCTGACGGTGCACCGGGGCGAGGTCGTCACGCTGCTCGGCCGCAACGGCGCGGGCCGCACGACGACGCTGCGCGCGATCATGGGGCTCACGGGCCGGCGCAGCGGCTCGATCAAGGTCGCCGGCCACGAGACCATCGATCTGCCGACGCACAGGATCGCGCATTACGGCATCGGCTATTGCCCGGAGGAGCGCGGGATCTTCTCGAGCCTGTCGTGCGAGGAGAACCTGCTGCTGCCGCCCGTGCTCGGCGATCGCCAGGGTGCGATGTCGCTCGAAGACATCTACGAGATGTTCCCGAACCTTGCGTCGCGCCGCAGCAGCCAGGGCACGCGGCTGTCAGGCGGCGAGCAGCAGATGCTCGCCGTCGCGCGGATCCTGCGCACGGGCGCGAACCTGCTATTGCTCGACGAGATCTCCGAAGGCCTCGCGCCCGTGATCGTGCAGACGCTTGCGAAGATGATCGTCACGCTGAAGGCGCGCGGCTACACGATCGTGATGGTCGAGCAGAACTTCCGTTTCGCGGCGCCGCTCGCGGATCGCTTCTACGTGATGGAGCACGGCCGCATCGTCGAGCATTTCGGCGCGACCGAGCTCGAGGGGAAGATGCCCGTGCTGCACGATTTGCTCGGCGTTTAGCGCGCCGCTTTGCCGGTCCCCCGATGTACATAACCTGACAACCACAACGCACTACACCAGGAGACGTCAATGAAATTGAAGACCCTTGCGCACGCATGTCTCGCCGTCGCCGCCGCGTGGTCGGTGGGCGCCGCGCAGGCCGCGGATACCGTGAAGATCGGTTTCATCACCGACATGTCCGGCCTTTATGCGGACATCGACGGACAGGGCGGCCTCGAGGCGATCAAGATGGCGGTGGCCGATTTCGGCGGCAAGGTCAACGGCAAGCCGATCGAAGTCGTGTATGCCGATCACCAGAACAAGGCGGACATTGCCGCGTCGAAGGCGCGCGAATGGATGGACCGCGGCGGGCTCGATCTGCTCGTCGGCGGCACGAACTCGGCGACGGCGCTGTCGATGAACCAGGTCGCCGCCGAGAAGAAGAAGGTCTACGTCAACATCGGCGCGGGCGCGGATACGCTGACGAACGAGCAGTGCACGCCGTACACGATCCACTACGCGTACGACACGATGGCGCTCGCGAAAGGCACGGGCTCGGCCGTGGTGAAGCAGGGCGGCAAGACGTGGTTCTTCCTGACCGCCGATTACGCGTTCGGCAAGGCGCTCGAGAAGAACACCGCGGACGTCGTGAAGGCAAACGGCGGCAAGGTGCTCGGCGAAGTGCGGCATCCGCTGTCGGCGTCGGACTTCTCGTCGTTCCTGTTGCAGGCGCAGTCGTCGAAGGCGCAGATCCTCGGCCTCGCGAACGCGGGCGGCGATACGGTGAACGCGATCAAGGCGGCGAAGGAGTTCGGCATCACGAAGACGATGAAGCTGGCCGCGCTGCTGATGTTCATCAACGACGTCCATGCGCTCGGCCTCGAGACGACGCAGGGTCTCGTGCTGACGGACAGCTGGTACTGGAATCGCGATCAGGCGTCGCGGCAGTGGGCGCAGCGCTACTTCGCGAAGATGAAGAAGATGCCGTCGAGCCTGCAGGCGGCTGACTATTCGTCGGTGACGACGTACCTGAAGGCGGTGCAGGCGGCGGGCTCGACCGATTCCGAGAAGGTGATGGCGCAGCTCAAGAAGATGAAGATCGACGACTTCTACGCGAAGGGCTACATCCGCACGGACGGCAGCATGATTCACGACATGTATCTGATGGAAGTGAAAAAGCCGTCCGAGTCGAAGGAGCCGTGGGACTACTACAAGGTCGTCGCGACCATCCCGGGCGAGCAGGCGTTCACGACGAAGCAGGAGACGCGCTGCGCGTTGTGGAAGTGATGCGGCGCGTTCGCCGCGCGCGTTTCGGCGCGCGGCGATCGCACGCGCAACGGCGGCTCCAACGCGGCCGTTGCGCCCATTTGGTTGCATGCGCAACGATTTCAACCTGACAGACTGACTGACGGCAGATTCGATGAACATCTTCGGCATTCCGATGTCGGCGATGCTGAGCCAGTTGTTGCTCGGACTCGTCAATGGCTCGTTCTACGCGATCCTGAGCCTCGGGCTCGCGGTGATCTTCGGGCTGCTCAACGTGATCAACTTCGCGCACGGCGCGCTCTTCATGCTGGGCGCGATGCTCGCGTGGATGGGGCTCACGTATCTCGGCCTGCCGTACTGGGCGATGCTCGTGCTCGCGCCCGTCATCGTCGGGCTGTTCGGCATCCTGATCGAACGCTCGATGCTGCGCTGGCTCTACAAGCTCGATCACCTGTACGGCCTGCTGCTGACGTTCGGGCTCACGCTTGTCGTCGAAGGCGTGTTCCGCGCGATCTACGGCTCGTCCGGACAGCCGTACGACGTGCCCGAGCTCCTGTCCGGCGCGACGAATCTCGGCTTCATGTTCTTGCCGAACTATCGCGCGTGGGTCGTCGTCGCGTCGCTCGCGGTGTGCATGGCGACGTGGTTCGTCATCGAAAAGACGCGGCTCGGCGCGTACCTGCGTGCGGGCACCGAGAATCCGAGGCTCGTCGAGGCGTTCGGCGTCAACGTGCCGATGATGGTCACGCTGACCTACGGCTTTGGCGTCGCGCTCGCCGCATTCGCCGGCGTGCTCGCCGCGCCGGTGATCCAGGTGTCGCCGCTGATGGGGCAGTCGATGATCATCACCGTGTTCGCGGTCGTCGTGATCGGCGGGATGGGCTCGATTCTCGGCTCGATCCTGACGGGCCTGATGCTCGGCGTGATCGAGGGGTTGACGCGGGTGTTCTATCCGGAAGCGTCGGCGACAGTCGTCTTCGTGATCATGGCGATCGTGCTGCTGATCCGTCCGGCGGGTTTATTCGGCAAGGAAAGATGATGCAGAGAAAAGCGCTCTACGGGCTGCTGCTGATCGGCCTGCTCGCCGCGCCGTTCGTCGGCGCGTATCCGGTGTTCGTGATGAAGGTGCTGTGCTTCGCGCTCTTCGCGGCCGCGTTCAATTTGCTGATCGGCTTCACGGGCCTGCTGTCGTTCGGCCATGCGATGTTCCTCGCGACCGCGGGCTACGTGACGGGCTACGCGATGCAGTCGCTCGGCACGACGCCCGAGCTCGGCGTGCTCGCGGGCACGGCGGCGGCGACCGTGCTCGGCCTCGTCGTCGGGCTGTTCGCGATCCGGCGGCAGGGCATCTATTTCGCGATGATCACGCTCGCGTTCGCGCAGATGGTGTACTTCATCTATCTGCAGGCGCCGTTCACGCACGGCGAGGACGGCCTGCAGGGCGTGCCGCGCGGCCGGCTGTTCGGAATCGTCGATCTGTCGTCGGATCTCGCGCTCTATTACGTCGTGCTCGTCGTGATCGCGTGCGCGTGCTTCTTCATCGTGCGCATTGTGCATTCGCCGTTCGGGCAGGTGCTCGTCGCGATCAAGGAGAACGAGCCCCGCGCGACGTCGCTCGGCTACGATACCGATCGCTTCAAGCTGCTCGCGTTCATCCTGTCGGCCGGGCTTGCGGGCCTCGCGGGCTCGCTGAAGGTCGTCGTGCTCGGCTTCGAGACGCTGAGCGACGCGTACTGGACGATGTCGGGCCTCGTCGTGCTGATGACGCTCGTGGGCGGCATGGGCACGCTGTTCGGCCCGCTCGTCGGCGCGGCGCTGATCGTCGCGCTCGAGGATCGGCTCGGCGACATCGGCGGCTGGCTCGCGTCGGCAACGGGCATCGACTGGTTCCGCTCGCTCGGCGAGTCCGCGACGATCGTCACGGGCCTCATCTTCATTGCGTGCGTGCTCGCGTTCCGGCGCGGGATCGTCGGCGAGGTGATCGCGCGGGTGAGGCCGCTGCGAGCATCCTGAGCGATCGTGCGGTGCGCAACGGATCGTTGGGAATCCGATCTAATTTGGGCGGCAAACGCCGGTCCAGCCTGGCTTTGACGTGCCCCAATTTCGTGCGGCGATGCACCATAGGGGTAAATGCTAGGTTGTCGCACCGTGCAGGCTTGCATTAACCTTCGTCTCAGTTCTGATGCACCGCGAAACGAATTTGCAGGTGGAGAACGAGGAGACATTCGAGGCACTGAGTGCCCGACCCAAAGCGCTGTTGGATTCGTTCCAACAGCGCTTTTTATTTGCGCGTTCGCGGTTGCCCGAAGCATCGTCTTTGCCGAATGCTGCCGATTCCGCTGCCGTCCCTGGCCGTTCGCGAGCACCGGGCGGCCGCTGCCGCTGCGGGCTAACCCGGTTGCCGCACGCGCAACGCGTCCGCTACACTCGCCGTTCCCCGGCCCATCGGTGGGGATTGGCCGAGCGCAAGACACGGAGACGAACTCGATGAAAGAGGCGTGGCGGTTCTGGGGATTCGGCGCGGCAGTCGCATGGGCGGCCGTCGCGGGCTCCGCGTTCGCGGACGTCGAGATCGGCGTCACCGTCTCCGCCATCGTCCCCGCCGCGTCGCTCGATGCCCCCGAAAAGAACACGATCGCGCTGCTGCCGAAGGGAATCGGCGGGCAGAAGGTGAGCTACGTCGTTCTCGGCGATGCGACCGATTCGACGCAGGCTGTGAAGAACGCTCGCAAGCTCACGAGCGAGGACAAGGTCGACGCGCTGATCGGCTCGACCGTCGTGCCGAACGCGCTCGCGATGACCGACGTCGCCGCACAGACACCGACGCCGACGATCTCGATGGCCGCGGCCGTGTCGATCGTCGAGCCGCTCGATGCGAAGCGCACATGGGTCTTCAAGACGCCGCAGAACGACAGCCTGATGGCGAGCGCGATCGCCGGGCACATGGCGAAGCGCGGCGCGAAAACCGTCGCGTTCATCGGTTTCGGCGACGCATACGGCGAGAGCTGGCTCGAGGCATTCGGCAAGGCCGCGACCGTGAAGCGGATCGCGCTGGTCGCGACCGAGCGTTTCGCGCGTACCGACAGGTCGGTGACGGGGCCGGTGCCGAAGGCGCTGTCGAAGCGACCCGATGCGGTGCTGATCGCGAGCGCGGGCACGCCGGCCGCGCTGCCGCTGAAGACGCTGACGGCGCGCGGCTATACGGACGCGATACATCAGACGCATGGCGCCGCGAACAACGATTTCCTGCGCGTATGCGGCAAGGGCTGCGAAGGCACGTATCTGCCCGCCGGCCCGATCCTCGTCTCCGATCAGTTTCCCGATTTGAATCTCATCAAGCCATCCGCGCTCGCGTACAAGCGCGCGTACGAGAACGCGTACGGCGACGGTACGGCGTCGACGCTCGGCGCTCACGCGTGGGACGCGACGCTGCTTTTGCAGCGCGCGATTCCGATCGCGCTGACGAGCGGCCAGCCCGGCGCGCCGGGGTTTCGAAGCATGCTGCGCACGGTGCTGGAGAACGCAAAGGACATCGCCGGCGCGCACGGCGTGTTCGACGTGAGCGCTGCCGACCACGCCGGTCTCGACGAACGCGCACGCGTGAAGGTCGAGATCGCCGGCGGTCAGTGAAAGCGCGTACGGAACTGAGCGCGGTGCATTGCGCGGCGGACGGGGCGGCGAAAGGCGCGTGCGATCGGCCGCGCTTTTTTTGCGGCCGCGCGCGGCGGGCGGGATCCGTCGAACGATTGCAGCAGTAGCAGCAGATGGCGCGTGCGATGTGCGCGCGCAGGGGAGCGCAACAGAACGCGCCCCGCGCCGATTCACGGTGGAATGTGAAACCGGCTGCGGCGGCGTGCAGGTTCGATCGGCGCGCCGTGTCGCAGCGGCGCGATCGATCGCGTTTCGCGCAGCGTTTGGAGACACACAATGAAAATGAATCGATGGATCGAGGCCGCGCTCGCGGCCGGCTGCTTATGTACCGCCACGCTCGCGTCGGCGCAGGTGAGGATCGGCGTCACGGTGTCGGCGACGGGCGCCGCCGCGTCGCTCGGCATTCCCGAGAAGAACACGGTCGCGCTGCTGCCGAAGGAGATCGGCGGCAAGCGCATCGAGTACATCGTGCTCGACGACGCGTCGGACACGAGCCGCGCGGTGCAGAACACGCGCAAGCTGATCGACGAGGATCATGTCGACGCGATCGTCGGCTCGTCGATCACGCCGAACGCGCTCGCGATGATCGACGTCGTCGCGCAAGGCAAGACGCCGACGATTTCGCTCGCCGCGAGCGCGCACATCATCGCGCCGATGGACGCGAAGCGCGCATGGGTGTTCAAGACACCGCAAAACGACCGCCTGATGGCCGACGCGCTCGCTGGCTACATGGCGAAGCACGGCGTGAAGACGGTCGGCTTCATCGGCTTCGCCGATGCCTACGGCGATGGCTGGTACGGCGTGTTCGGCGCGGCCGCGGCGGCGAACGGGCTCAAGATCGTCGCGAACGAGCGCTACAACCGCACCGACGCGTCGGTGACGGGCCAGGTGCTGAAGACGCTGGGCGCGCGTCCGGACGCGGTGCTGATTGCGGGTGCGGGCACGCCGGCTGCGCTGCCCGCGAAGACGCTGAAGGAGCGCGGCTACACGGGCAAGGTTTATCAGACCCACGGCGTTGCGAACAACGATTTCCTGCGCGTATGCGGCAAGGATTGCGATGGCGAACTGCTGCCGGCGGGGCCTGTGCTCGTCGCCGACCAGCTGCCCGATTCGAACCCGGCGAAGCAGCCGGCGCTTGCGTACAAGGCCGCGTATGAGAAGGCGTACGGCGCGGGTGCGGTGTCGACATTCGGTGGCCACGTGTGGGACGCAGGCTTGATGCTTCAGCGCGCGATTCCCGACGCGCTGAAGAAGGCGCAGCCCGGGACGCCGGCGTTCCGCGAGGCGTTGAGGGCGGCGCTCGAGAACGCCAAGGATCTGCCGGTGTCGCACGGCGTGATCAACACGACGCCCGCCGATCACAACGGCTTCGATGCGCGCGCTCGCGTGATCGTGCAGATCGTCGGCGACAAGTGGAAGCTGCAGGCTGATTGAGTGGCGGTTGCGGTTGCCGCTGCGGCTGCAGCGGTAGCGCGGCGCGGCGCGGCGCGTCGTGCGTGCTGCGAGACGTAGGGCAGCACGCGCGGCGACGCGGGTGCTCGTGAGCTTCGCTTGGCGTATCGCGTCCTGCTGTCCTGCTGCATTGGTTTCACGTCGCTCCGGTATGGGCGAGCGGCGCGTCCCGTCCGTTTGCCGGATGACGGAAGTCGTCCTGCACGGCGGCGAGTCGCGCCGCTTCGCAACAGCGCCCGTCGCGCAGGCCGGATTTCCGTTTTTTCCGTCGACGCATTCTCAACCGAAGAGACCACATGGATTTCTCTATCGCGGCGATTCTCGCGCAGGACGGCATGACGACGGGCGCGATCTACGCGCTGCTGTCACTCGCGCTCGTGCTCGTTTTCTCCGTCACGCGCGTGATCTTCATCCCACAGGGCGAATTCGTCACCTACGGCGCGCTGACGCTTGCGGCGCTGCAAGCGCAGAAGTTTCCGGCGACCTGCTGGCTGCTGTTCATCGCGGGCATCGCGTGCTTCATGCTCGAAGTAGGCGGGCTGATCCGATATCGCGCGCGCCGTCACCAGGTTGCCCGCACGCTGACGACGCTCGCGAGCCGCTACGTGCTGCTGCCACTCGCGATCTACGCGGTGACGAGAAGCGTCGCCGCGCAACCGCTGCCGATGACCGCGCAGATCGCGCTCACGCTCGCGATCGTCGTGCCGCTCGGACCGTTCATCTATCGGCTCGTGTATCAGCCGATCGCCGAAGGCACGACGCTGCTGCTGCTGATCGTGTCAGTCGCCGTGCATTTCGCGTTGGTCGGACTCGGGCTCGTGATGTTCGGCGCGGAAGGCTCGCGCACTACTGCGTTCTCCGACGCATCGTTCGGGCTCGGCAGCCTGTCGGTCTCGATGCAGAGCGTCTGGGTGGTCGGTACCGCGCTCGTGCTGATTGCCGCGCTCTATCTGTATTTCGAGCGCACGCTGTCCGGCAAGGCGCTGCGCGCGACGTCGGTGAACCGTCTCGGCGCGCGGCTCGTCGGTATAGGCACGACCGAGGCCGGGCGGCTCGCGTTCACGCTTGCGGCGGGGCTCGGCGCGCTGTCTGGCGTGCTCGTCGGGCCGCTGACGACGATCTACTACGACTCGGGCTTCCTGATCGGCCTGAAGGGCTTCGTCGGCGCGATCATCGGCGGGCTTGTCAGCTATCCGCTTGCGGCAGCGGGCTCGCTGCTCGTCGGCGTCCTCGAATCGTATTCGTCGTTCTGGGCGAGCGCATACAAGGAAGTGATCGTTTTCACGTTGATCGTGCCGGTGCTGCTGTGGCGCAGCCTTGCGGCGCCGCAAACGGAAGACGAGGAGGCGTGACGCGATGAAGGCGATCTTGCGCAACAAGGCATTCTGGTTGTTTCTCGTCGTGCTGTTCGCGCTGCCGGCACTGCCCGACGCGGTGCGCGTGCCCGAGTACTGGATCACGCTGCTGAACTACATCGGGCTCTATGCGATCGTCGCGATCGGGCTCGTGATGCTGACCGGGATCGGCGGGATGACGAGCTTCGGACAGGCGGCGTTCGTCGGTATCGGCGCGTACGCGACCGCGTATCTGACGACGACGTACGGCGCGTCGCCGTGGCTCGGACTGATCGCGGGCATCGCGCTGACGGCGCTCGTTGCGCTCGTGCTGGGCGCTGTCACGATGCGTCTGTCCGGTCATTTCCTGCCGCTCGGGACGATCGCATGGGGGCTCGCGCTGTTTTTCCTGTTCGGCAATCTCGATTGGCTCGGTAAGTACGACGGGATCAACGGCATCCCCGCGCTCACCGCGTTCGGTCAAACGCTCGATACGGGCCGCAGCCTCTATTACGTGATCTGGATCGTCGTGCTCGCGGCGATCGTCTCTGTTCAGAATCTGCTTAATAGCCGACCCGGGCGCGCGATCCGCGCGCTGCGCGGCGGCGGCGTAATGGCTGAGGCGATGGGTGTGAACACCGGATGGATGCGCGTCGCGATCTTCGTTTATGCGGCGGTGCTCGCGTCGATCTCGGGCTTTCTGTATGCGCATCTGCAGCGCGCGGTGAATCCGACGCCGTTCGGGCTGAATCACGGAATCGAGTTCCTGTTCATGGCAGTGGTCGGTGGCGTCGCGCACGTGTGGGGCGCGGTGCTCGGCGCGGTGATCGTCACCGTGTTGCAGGACTACCTGCAGACGCTGCTGCCGAAGCTGCTCGGCGCCGAAGGCAACTTCGAGATCATCGTGTTCGGCGTGCTGATGGTGCTGCTGCTGCAGTACGCGCGGCACGGCGTTTGGCCATTCGTTGCGCGGCTCTTTCCGCGCGAGCCGGCCGCACGGGCGCCAGAGCGTGCGGAGCCGCTGTCGCAGCGCGCGCGGCCGCAGGCCGGCGAAGCGCTGCTCGTCGTTGAAAATGTGCGCAAGCAGTTCGGCGGGCTCGTCGCGGTGAACGACGTGAGCTTCAACGTGCTGGCGGGGCAGATCATCGGCTTGATCGGCCCGAACGGAGCAGGCAAGTCGACGACGTTCAACCTCGTGACGGGCGTGCTACGGCCGACGAGCGGAGAGATCACGTTCCGCGGCGAGCGGATCGACGAACTTGTTTCACGTGAAATCGTGAGGAGGGGTATTGGCCGCACATTCCAGCACGTAAAACTGCTGCCTGGAATGACGGTGCTGGAGAACGTCGCGATCGGTGCGCACTTGCGCGGCACGGCTGGCATCTGGCGCAGCATCGTCAGACTGAATGCGAACGAGGAGGCGCGGCTGATGGCCGAAGCGGCGAAGCAGATTCGGCGCGTCGGGCTTGAAGCGCACATGTATGACGAGGCCGGCAGCCTCGCGCTCGGCCAGCAGCGGACTATCGAGATCGCCCGCGCGCTGTGCAGCGATCCGACGCTATTGCTGCTCGACGAGCCCGCAGCGGGCCTGCGTTATCAGGAGAAACGGCAGTTGGCCGAGCTGCTGCGCAAATTGAAGGCGGAGGGAATGAGCGTGCTGCTCGTCGAACACGACATGGATTTCGTGATGAACCTGACCGATTGGCTGGTCGTGATGGAGTTCGGCATACGGATTGCCGAAGGCTTGCCGCAGGATGTACAGAAGGATCCGGCGGTGCTGGAGGCTTACCTCGGCGGGGTGGAGTGATGGATCAGTCGACGACGCCGGTTCTCGAGGTGCGGGATTTGTCGGTGCGTTACGGCAAGGTCGAGGCGCTGCATCGCGCGGCGCTGAAGGTCGAAGCGGGGCAGATCGTCACAGTGATTGGCCCGAATGGTGCGGGCAAGTCGACGCTGCTCAACGCGGTGATGGGCGCATTGCCGACGCACGGCCACGCGGCCGGTACGATCCGCTATCGCGGCGACGACGTGAGCGCGTTGCCGGTCGAGCAGCGCGTGTCACGCGGCATGTGCCTCGTGCCGGAAAAGCGGGAGCTGTTCGGTACGATGTCGGTCGAAGATAACCTCGTGCTGGGTGCATACCGGCGGAAGTTGGCTGGCGACGCGAATTTTCTCGACGAGCTCGAGCCGGTTTTTACGCTGTTTCCGAGGCTGAAGGAGCGGCGCAAGCAGGCGGCCGGGACGCTGTCGGGCGGCGAGCGGCAGATGCTCGCTGTCGGGCGCGCGCTGATGGGCAAGCCGGATCTGTTGATGCTCGACGAGCCGAGCCTTGGGCTTGCGCCGTTGATCGTGAAGGAGATTTTCCATATCGTCAGCGCGCTGCGTGGAACCGGCGTGGCGACGCTGCTGATCGAGCAGAACGCGCGCGCGGCGCTGCAGATTTCCGATTACGGTTATGTGCTCGAGACCGGCGAGATCGCCCTCGACGGCCCGGCGGGCGAACTTGCACGGAATCCTCAGGTGATCGAAACGTATCTCGGGCTCGCGAAGAAAGCGGTTTAGCGGCCGCTTCGCGTGCTCTGACCGACGGCGTGTTTCACGTGAAACACGCCGTTTTTTTGTTGGTCGGCCGTTCGAACGAGATTCGGGTCAAAAGCTAACCCGCTATAATTCGGCCCATACATTTCTCTGATAGGTTCGTGCGTCGTCCTGCGCGAAGTCCGCAATGCTTTATCCCACTGAATTTGACGTCATCGTCGTCGGCGGCGGTCACGCCGGCACCGAGGCCGCTTTGGCTTCCGCTCGCATGGGCGCGAAGACGCTTCTGCTGACGCACAACATCGAAACCCTCGGGCAGATGAGCTGTAACCCGTCGATCGGCGGCATCGGCAAGGGACATCTGGTCAAGGAAGTCGATGCGCTCGGCGGTGCGATGGCGGCCGCCACAGATGAAGGCGGTATCCAGTTCCGTATTCTGAATTCGTCGAAGGGACCAGCCGTCCGCGCGACGCGTGCGCAGGCCGATCGCGTGCTGTACAAGCAGGCGATTCGCCATCGTCTGGAGAATCAGTCGAATCTGTGGCTGTTTCAGCAGGCGGTCGACGATCTGATGATCGAAGGGGATCGGGTAGTCGGTGCGGTCACGCAGGTCGGCGTTCGATTCCGGGCGCGTGCAGTCGTGCTGACGGCCGGCACGTTCCTGGACGGCAAGATCCACGTCGGGCTCAACAACTATACAGGCGGCCGTGCTGGCGATCCGGCTGCGGTGTCCTTATCGTCGCGCCTGAAGGAGCTGAAGCTGCCGCAAGGGCGGCTGAAGACCGGTACGCCGCCGCGTATCGACGGCCGGACGATCGACTTCTCGATGCTCGAAGAACAGCCGGGTGATCTCGATCCGATCCCGGTGTTCTCGTTCCTCGGGCGGGCCGAGCAGCACCCGCAACAGCTGCCGTGCTGGGTCACGCACACGAATGAGCGCACGCACGACATCATTCGCAGCGGCCTGGATCGTTCTCCGATGTATACAGGCGTCATCGAGGGCGTCGGGCCCCGTTACTGCCCGTCGATCGAGGACAAGATTCACCGCTTTGCGTCGAAGGATTCGCACCAGATCTTTCTCGAGCCGGAAGGGCTGACGACCAACGAGTTCTATCCGAACGGCATTTCGACCAGCTTGCCGTTCGATGTGCAACTCGAGCTCGTGCACTCGATGCGCGGCCTCGAGCAGGCACACATCCTTCGCCCCGGCTATGCGATCGAGTACGACTATTTCGATCCGCGCGCGTTGAAGTCGTCGTTGGAAACCAAAGCGATCAATGGCCTGTTTTTTGCGGGTCAGATCAACGGCACGACCGGCTACGAAGAGGCGGCGGCGCAAGGTTTGCTGGCTGGCATCAACGCAGGCCGCTACGCACAGGAGAAAGAGGCGTGGTGCCCGCGGCGCGACCAGGCATATCTCGGCGTACTCGTCGACGATCTGGTCACGCGCGGTGTGTCCGAGCCGTATCGAATGTTCACGAGCCGCGCCGAATATCGACTGAGCCTGCGCGAAGACAACGCGGACATGCGTCTGACCGAAATCGGGCGCGAACTGGGCGTCGTCGACGACGCCCGCTGGGACGCGTTCAATCGGAAGCGCGACGCTGTTTCACGTGAAACCGAACGGCTGCGCACGACATGGGTGACGCCGAAGACGCTATCTGCCGAAGAGGCGAGCGCGTTGCTCGGCAAGCCGATCGATCACGAATATAGTCTCGCGGAGCTGTTGCGCCGGCCCGGCGTCAGCTATGAAGGCGTGTGCGCGCTGCGCGGCGGCGAGTGCGGCCCGACCGAACCGCTGGCCGACGACGAGATCCTGCTCGCACAGATCAAGGAGCAGATCGAGATCGGCATCAAGTATCAGGGCTATATCGAGCGCCAGGCCGGCGAGATCGAGCGGAACGGTGCGAACGAAAATACGCGATTGCCCGATGGTATCGACTACACGGATGTGCGCGGTCTGTCGTTCGAAGTGAGTCAGAAGCTGAATCAGTTCCGTCCGGAAACGATCGGGCAGGCGTCACGGATCTCGGGCGTGACGCCCGCTGCAATCTCGCTGCTGATGGTTCATCTAAAGAAGCGCGGGCTCGGCCGGCGGAAGGGCGCCGACGGCGCCTCGAATGCCGACGCAGAGGCCAACAACGCCGCGGCGCAGCAATGACGGCGCAACGTCGTCAAGCCCCGATTGCCAGCCGGGAAACGCTGGGAGCATTGCTGTCGGAAGGTGCGGAAGCGTTGGGCGTTGCATTGAGCGATGCGCAGCACGGCGCGCTGCTCGATTACGTCGCGCTGCTCGCGAAATGGAACGCGGTCTACAACCTCACCGCGATTCGCGATCCGCGACAGATGCTGGTTCAACACATCCTCGATTCGTTGTCGATCGTTCCGCATCTCGGCGCGCGCGAAGCGGCCGCGACCGCGCTGGACGTCGGTTCCGGCGGTGGTTTGCCGGGCATCGTGCTCGCGATTACGCTGCCTGAATGGCAGGTGACGCTGAACGACATCGTCCACAAGAAATCCGCATTCCAGACCCAGGCGAAGGCCGAGCTGAAGCTCGGCAATCTGTCGATCGTGACGGGGCGTGTCGAAACGCTGCGTCCCGGCGTCGACGTCCCGGGGAAATTCGACGTGATCGTGTCGCGGGCATTCGCGGATCTGGCGGACTTCGTTACACTTGCCCGGCACCTTGTTGCGCCGGGCGGTTCGATCTGGGCGATGAAGGGCGTGCGTCCCGACGATGAAATCGGCCGCTTGCCAGCCGGCGCGCGCGTCAAGCAAACGGTTCGTCTGACGGTTCCGTCGCTCGACGCGGAGCGGCATCTGATCGAAGTCGAGCTCGACGAAGCAATTTAACCGGCGCGCCGCGAGGCGCCCGGACCATTTGACGAGAAGGAACACACCAACGATGGCAAAGATCTTCTGCGTGGCGAACCAGAAGGGCGGCGTCGGCAAGACGACGACGACGGTCAATCTCGCCGCGAGCCTCGCGGCGCAGGGGCAACGCGTGCTGCTGATCGATCTGGACCCGCAGGGCAATGCCACGATGGGCAGCGGCATCGACAAGGCCGAATGCGAGTCGACTGTCTACGAAGTGCTCGTCGACGGTGTCACGGTTGCCGACGCGCGCGTGCGTCCCGAAGCGGTGAAGTACGACGTGCTGCCGGCGAACCGCGAGCTCGCTGGCGCGGAAATCGAGCTGGTGAGCGTGGAGAACCGCGAGCGCCAGTTGAAGGCCGCGCTCGCGATGGTCGCGGACGACTATGACTTCGTGCTGATCGATTGCCCGCCCGCGCTGTCGCTGCTGACGCTGAACGGTCTGTGCGCGGCGCACGGCGTCGTGATCCCGATGCAGTGCGAATACTTCGCGCTCGAAGGGCTGTCCGACCTCGTCAACACGATCAAGCAAGTGCATGCGAACCTGAATCGCGACCTGAAGGTGATCGGCTTGCTGCGCGTGATGTTCGATCCGAGGATCACGCTGCAGCAGCAGGTTTCCGATCAACTGAAGGCGCACTTCGGCGACAAGGTGTTCGACGCAGTGATTCCGCGCAATGTGCGGCTCGCCGAGGCGCCTAGCTACGGACTTCCCGGCGTGGTGTTCGATCGCGGCTCGCGTGGCGCGCAAGCCTACATTCAGTTCGGTGCGGAAATGATCGAGCGGGTGCGCGCGCTTTGAGTCGGCCTTCCAGACGAGAATCGAGGGAACAGAACATGAATGCGGTAGCGAAGAAAAAGGGTTTGGGACGTGGCCTGGAAGCGCTGCTCGGCGGCAGTGCCGACATCACCGAAGCGGTGAAGATCGACGGCGCACCGAACGTGCTCGCGCTCGGTAAACTGCAGGCCGGCAAGTATCAGCCGCGTACCCGAATGGACGAGGGCAGCCTGCAGGAGCTTGCCGCGAGCATTCGCGCGCAGGGCGTGATGCAGCCGATCCTCGTGCGCTCGATTTCATCTGACAAATACGAGATCATCGCGGGCGAACGGCGTTTCCGCGCGGCGCGCCTCGCGGGCCTCGAAGAAGTGCCGGTTCTCGTGAAGGACGTGTCCGACCAGGCCGCCGCCGCGATGGCGCTGATCGAGAACATTCAGCGCGAGGATCTGAATCCGCTCGAAGAGGCGCACGGCATCCAGCGTCTGCTCGACGAATTCAATTTCACGCACGAGCAGGCGGCGGAATCGGTCGGCCGCTCGCGCAGCGCGGTGTCGAATCTGCTGCGCCTTCTGAACCTTGCGATGCCGGTGCAGACGATGCTGCTCGCGGGCGATCTCGACATGGGCCACGCGCGCGCGCTGCTCGCGGTGGATGCCGCGACGCAGATCACGCTCGCGCATCAGGTCGTCAACAAGCGGATGTCGGTGCGTGAGACGGAAAAGCTGGTCACGCACACGACGAAGGCCGAACCGACGGTGAAGGCCCGTGCGAAGGACGACGGCGGCCGCGACACGCGGCGCCTCGAAGAAGAGCTGTCGGATCTGCTCGCGTCGAACGTGAAGATCAAGGTCGGTCGCCGCGGGCGCGGCCAGCTGACGATCGATTTCGGCGACCTCGACGCGCTCGAAGGCATCCTCGCGCGATTGCGCGGCAACGTCACTGCGTAACGCAGGCGTGTCGAATTTGGTCGGAGGCCGTGCGCCGGCGCGCATCATCGCGTTCATTCGGCACGAGCCCGTCCTGTCCATTCTCATCGCGGCGCTGATCGCGCTGCAGTTCGCGCATCCGCAATCGGCGACCGCGCTTGCGCGGCTCGTCGACTGGCAGACAGTCGCGACGCTCGCCGGTCTGTTGATGCTGACGAAGGCGCTCGAGCTGTCGGGCTTCCTGATGTGGCTCGCGCATCGGATCGTTCATCGCGTGCGTTCGGAGCGTGCGCTTGCCGCGTTGCTCGTCATGTTCGCCGCAGCGTTGTCGGTGTGGCTGACGAACGATGTCGCGCTCTTCGTCGTGATTCCGCTCGTGTTGTCGCTGCGCGAGCTGACGCCGCTGCCGTTCAAGCGCCTCGTGATCTATATCGCGCTGGCGGTGAACGCGGGGGCGATCGCGACGCCGCTCGGCAATCCGCAAAACCTGTTTCTGTGGCAATTGAGCGGCGTCTCGTTCGGCCGGTTCGTGATCGCGCTCGGCCCGCTCGCGCTCGTGCTGATGGTGCTGTTGCTCGCCATGACCGCATGCGCATTCGAAGGCCGTCCGCTCGACTTGTCGAAGGACCGCACCGAACGGCCGGTCGATCGCGCGCATGCGTTCGTGACCGTCGCGATGTTCGCAGGCTTCGTGCTGCTCGCGGACGCGCACCATGCGCTCGTCGGCTTGCTCGCGGTCGCGGCGCTCTTTCTGATCGTGAGGCGCGACGCGGTGTTGAAGATCGACTGGCTGCTGCTGCTGATCTTCGTGCTGATGTTCATCGTGCTGCGCAGTGCGGCGGCGCTGCCGGCGGTCCATCGGACGATAGCCGGCATCGGCCTCGACACGCCGCTGCGCACGTATGCGGCGGGCGCGCTGCTGTCGCAAGGTATCAGCAACGTGCCCGCTGCGATCCTGCTGTCGGAGTTCACGCGCGACTGGCGCGCGCTCGCGTTCGGCGTGAGCGTCGGCGGCTTTGGCGTCGCGACCGGCTCGCTCGCCAACCTGATCGCGATCCGGCTGTCGCGGGCGCGCGGGATGTGGCTGCCGTTCCATCTCGTGAGCATTCCGTTCGGCGTCGCGAGCGTCGTGCTCGGCGCGCTCGTGCTGCATCATTTTTGAGCAGCCGAATGCGCCGGATCGGGGCGGGGGAGGGCATGTTTCACGGCGCGCAAGCGATCAAAAAAACTCACCTTACAACTGCCGCCGGACGCCAGAAATTCACGAACTTTTCGCATCATGAAGCGCCGTTTCATACGGATTTTTGTCGCCTCTAAAGCCTTGAATCACCTGCAACTATCGCTTACAATCGCCCGGATTTGTTAGTTAGGCACCCCTGAAAGCTTTCGGAAAGCTTTAGGGCCGAACAGGGATTGAGCGGAAATAACTGCGATGGCGGATCGAGCGCCGGATAAAAGGCACGAAGATCGGCGAGCGCAACGCACCGTTTCGGGAGCCGTCGGGCGGCGCGAATCCGCCGCGGACGACTGGGATGCCGAACAGCAGGAAGTTGATGTCGCTCCGCTCACGCGGGCCGAGGCGGAAGCGCTGTTCGGTCCTGAAGTGAGCCGGCCATCGCGCGTCACGCCTTATCGGGTAGTGATGGCGCAAATGGTCTTGTCCCTGGTTGCAACACTGGCGTGGTGGCTGTTTTCCAAGTCGCCGGGCGCCGCTGCTCAATCGGCATTTTTGGGCGGAGCGATTGGCTGGGTACCGAGTGCGTTGTTCGCGGCGCGTCTGAGGCAAAAAGGCGCGGATACCGTGATGGGCTGGGTGATCGGCGAAGTACTCAAGATGGGCGCGACGATTGCAATGTTCGTTGCCGTCGCGTGGGGGTACCCCGACGCGCATTGGGTGCCGCTGCTCGTCACGTATCTGCTGGTGTTGAAGACGTACTGGATTGCGCTCGCCTGGCGATAAGGCATCAAGTGCCGCGCGTGGATTCGACAGTTCCCGCGTTGGCCCGTTCCCGCAATGAACCATTGCGGCGAAGCGGACATACCGATTTTCGACAATTTGGGTGACATCAACGATTATGGCAGCTAGCGAAGGAACGCGTGCTCTGGATCCGTCCGAGTACATTGCGCACCACTTGCAAAACCTTTCCACCGCGCATCAGACGTCGATCTTCGATATCCACGTCTGGAATCTCGACACGCTGTTCTGGTCGATCGTCTGCGGCATCGTCACCATCCTCATCCTGCGTCTGGCTGCGCGCAAGGCGACGCCGGGCGTGCCGGGGCGCTTCCAGTGCATGATCGAAATGATCGTCGAAATGGTCGAAGACCAGTCGAAGGCGGTCGTTCACGGCAATCGTACCTTTATTGCACCGCTCGCGCTGACCGTGTTCATCTGGGTCGCGCTGATGAACTCGCTCGACTTCCTTCCCGTCGACCTGCCGGGCCGCGTGATCGGTTGGCTGGGCCTGTCGCAAGTCATTTCGCATCATCGCATCGTGCCGACGGCCGATTTGAACGGCACGCTCGGCATCGCGCTCGGCGTGTTCGTGCTGATGATCTACTACAGCCTCAAGATCAAGGGTCCGCGCGGTTTCGCGCACGAGCTCCTGTCGGCCCCGTTCGGTGCGCATCCGCTGCTGTGGATTCCGAACCTTGCGTTGAACATCGTCGAATATGTCGCGAAGACCGTGTCGCTCGGCATGCGGCTGTTCGGCAACATGTACGCGGGTGAGTTGCTGTTCCTGCTGATCGCCCTCCTTGGCAGCATGTGGGGCTTCGGCGCGGACGCATCGGTACTCGGCTTCATCGGTCATGTCCTCGCAGGCAGTATCTGGGCGATCTTCCACATCCTGATTGTTCTGCTGCAAGCGTTCATTTTCATGATGCTGACGCTGGTGTATCTCGGTCAGGCGCACGAGTCGCACTAAGCGTGCCGGACAATCAAGCAAGTTTGTTTTTAGTTTTTTAATTCCAGTTCCAAGTCTTTTCTCAAAGGAGTGATCATGCAAGCTTTCATCGCCAACATCCAAGGTCTGACCGCTATCGGTATCGGTATCATCATCGGCCTGGGTGCAATCGGCGCCTGTATCGGTATCGGCCTGATGGGCGGCAAGTACATCGAAGCTTGCGCACGTCAGCCGGAACTGATCAACCCGCTGCAAACGAAGATGTTCCTGCTGGCTGGTCTGATCGATGCGGCGTTCCTGATTGGCGTGGGTGTGGCCATGCTGTTTGCATTCGCGAACCCGCTCCTGTCGAAGCTCGCGGGCTAAGGGTTCCTCGGAAATACAAATGCGCCAGGCTTGCCGGCGCAGGGCGGAACGGAAAGTGAGCGCGACTCGAAAGCTTTTTTCGGTGCGCTCCTCGTCGTTTCATTTTTCCGGAATAGCAGATTAAGGAAACACCGTGAATCTCAACGCAACCCTGTTTGCGCAAATGGTCGTGTTCCTGATCCTCGCGTGGTTCACGATGAAGTTCGTGTGGCCGCCGTTGATCAACGCCCTCGACGAGCGCTCGAAGAAAATTGCCGACGGCCTCTCGGCTGCGGAAAAGGGGCAGGCGGAACTCGCAGCGGCGCACAAGCGCGTCGACCAGGAACTCGCGCAGGCTCGCAACGAAGGCCAGCAGCGCATTGCCGAGGCTGAAAAGCGCGCGCAGGCGGTCGCCGAAGAAATCAAGGCGAACGCGCAGGCCGAAGCGGCACGCATCATCGCTCAGGCGAAGGCGGATGCCGATCAGCAAATCGTGAAGGCCCGTGAAACGCTGCGTGGCGAAGTCGCCTCGCTGGCCGTGAAGGGCGCCGAGCAGATCCTGAAGCGCGAAGTCGATCATACGGCCCACGCCGAACTGCTGAATCAACTGAAAGCCGAGCTCTGATCATGGCCGAACTTGCAACCATCGCCCGCCCTTACGCAGAAGCGCTGTTCCGCGTGGCCGAGGGTGGTGACATCGCCGCCTGGTCCACGCTCGTGCAAGAGCTGGCACAGGTTGCGCACCTGCCCGAAGTGCTGTCCGTCGCGTCGAGCCCCAAGGTGAGCCGCGCGCAAGTCAGCGAGCTGCTGCTCGCCGCGGTGAAGGCGCCGCTCGCGACCAGCGCGGAAGCGAAGAACTTCGTGGGGATGCTGGTCGAAAATCATCGTATCGCGCTGCTGCCGGAAATCTCCGCGCAGTTCGACGAGCTGAAGAATGCGCGCGAAGGCGCGGCGGATGCGCTGATCGTCAGCGCGTTCCCGCTGGAAGGCGCGCAGCTTGCCGAACTCGTCGAAAACCTCGAGCGCAGGTTCAAGCGCAAGCTGAAGCCGACGATCGAAGTCGACGGGTCGCTGATCGGCGGCGTGCGCGTGACGGTTGGCGACGAAGTGCTCGATACCTCGGTCCGCGCGCGGCTCGCCGGCATGCAGGTGGCTCTGACCGCCTGAGCGCCTACGCGGCCGGCACGCAACAGAATTGAATATCAGGAGCGAATAATGCAACTCAATCCCTCTGAGATCAGCGAGCTGATCAAGAGCCGGATCCAGGGCCTTGAAGCGAGCGCGGACGTTCGCAACCAGGGCACCGTGATCTCCGTGACCGACGGTATCGTGCGCATCCACGGTTTGTCCGACGTGATGCAGGGCGAAATGCTCGAATTCCCGGGCAACACGTTCGGTCTTGCGCTGAACCTTGAGCGCGACTCGGTCGGCGCGGTGATTCTCGGCGAATACGAACACATCTCCGAAGGCGACATCGTCAAGACGACGGGCCGCATTCTCGAAGTCCCGGTCGGTCCGGAACTCGTCGGCCGCGTGGTCGATGCGCTCGGCAATCCGATCGACGGCAAGGGCCCGGTCAACGCGAAGCTGACGGACGCAATCGAAAAGATCGCCCCGGGCGTGATCTGGCGTAAGTCGGTGTCGCAGCCGGTGCAGACGGGCCTGAAGTCGATCGACTCGATGGTGCCGATCGGCCGCGGCCAGCGCGAGCTGATCATCGGCGACCGTCAGTGCGGCAAGACCGCGGTGGCGATCGACGCGATCATCAACCAGAAGGGCAAGGATCTCATCTGTATCTACGTCGCGATCGGCCAGAAGGCTTCGTCGATCATGAACGTGGTGCGCAAGCTCGAAGAAACCGGCGCGCTCGAATACACGATCGTCGTCGCCGCTTCGGCTTCGGAATCGGCCGCGATGCAATACCTCGCGCCGTACGCCGGCTGCACGATGGGCGAATACTTCCGCGATCGCGGTCAGGACGCCCTCATCATCTATGACGATTTGACCAAGCAAGCTTGGGCGTATCGCCAGATCTCGCTGCTGCTGCGCCGCCCGCCGGGCCGCGAAGCGTACCCGGGCGACGTGTTTTATCTGCACTCGCGTCTGCTCGAGCGTGCGGCTCGCGTGTCGGAAGAGTACGTCGAGAAGTTCACGAACGGCGAAGTGAAGGGCAAGAGCGGCTCGCTGACGGCGCTGCCCGTCATCGAAACGCAGGCGGGCGACGTGACCGCGTTCGTTCCGACGAACGTGATCTCGATCACCGACGGCCAGATCTTCCTGGAAACCGACCTGTTCAACGCGGGTATCCGTCCGGCAATCAACGCGGGCGTGTCGGTGTCGCGCGTGGGCGGTGCCGCGCAGACGAAGGTCGTGAAGAAGCTCTCCGGTGGTATCCGTACCGACCTCGCGCAGTACCGTGAACTGGCGGCGTTCGCGCAGTTCGCGTCGGATCTCGATGAAGCGACCCGCAAGCAGCTCGAGCGCGGCCGCCGCGTGACGGAACTGCTGAAGCAGCCGCAGTACCAGCCGCTGCAGGTGTGGGAGCTGGCTGTGTCGCTGTTCGCGGCGAACAACGGCTATCTCGACGACCTCGAAGTCAAGGACGTCCTGCCGTTCGAAAAAGGCCTGCGCGAATATCTGAAGACGAGCCACGCTGACCTCATCAAGCGTATCGAAGACACGAAAGACTTGTCGAAGGACGACGAGAGCGCGCTGCACGCCGCTCTGAAGGACTTCAAGAAGTCGGGTGCCTATTGATCCGCGAGGGACACCTTGAAGTGGTGCGGGTCGCGTAAAGCGCTCGCCCCGCTTCGGTCAAGGAGCAAGCAATGGCTGGAATGAAGGAAATTCGCGGCAAGATCAAGAGCGTGCAGAACACGCGCAAGATCACGAAGGCGATGGAGATGGTGGCTGCATCGAAGATGCGCCGCGCTCAGGAACGCATGCGCGCTGCTCGCCCGTATGCCGACAAGGTCCGCGCCATCGCCGCGCACATGAGCCGCTCGACCCCGGAGTACCGCCACCCGTTCATGGTGGCGAACGATGGCGCGAAGACCGCGGGCATCATCCTCGTCACGACCGACAAGGGTCTGTGCGGCGGTCTGAACACGAACGTGTTGCGTGCGTCGATTCAGAAGTTCAAGGAGCTCGACGACAAGGGCCAGAAGCTCGAAGCCACCGCGATCGGCAGCAAGGGCCTCGGCTTCCTGAACCGTTTCGGCGCGAAGGTGATCTCGCAGGTCGTGCATCTCGGCGACACGCCGCACCTCGACAAGCTGATCGGCGCGGTGAAGGTGCAGCTCGATCTGTATTCGGAAGGCAAGCTGTCGGCCGTTTATCTCGCGTACACGCGCTTCATCAACACGATGAAGCAGGAAGCGGTGATCGAGCAGCTGCTGCCGCTGTCGACCGAACATTTCGACAGCAGCGACGGCATGCCCGCCACGTCGTGGGATTACATCTACGAGCCGGATGCGCAGGCGGTGGTCGACGAACTGCTCGTGCGTTACGTCGAGGCGCTGGTGTACCAGGCCGTCGCGGAAAACATGGCGTCGGAGCAATCGGCGCGGATGGTCGCGATGAAGGCCGCTTCGGATAACGCGAAGACGGTGATCAGCGAGCTTCAACTGTCGTACAACAAGAGTCGTCAGGCAGCGATCACGAAGGAATTGTCGGAGATCGTCGGCGGCGCCGCCGCCGTTTAAGCGGGCGCGCGAGCCGAGACGCTCCTCGCTCGGGCGCCCCTTATCCGGGCGACCCTATCCGGGCGACTCGAAACTGCGCCTTTGCGCGAGTAAAGAATCAGGTATTTAAAGGAAATGCGATGAGTACTACTGCTTTGGTAGAAGGCAAGATCGTACAGTGCATCGGCGCCGTTATCGACGTGGAATTCCCGCGCGACAGCATGCCGAAGATTTACGACGCGCTCATTCTCGACGGCTCGGAACTGACGCTCGAAGTCCAGCAGCAACTGGGCGACGGCGTGGTCCGCACCATCTGTCTGGGTGCATCCGACGGCCTGCGCCGCGGCCTCGTGGTGAAGAACACGGACAAGCCGATCTCGGTGCCGGTCGGCAAGCCGACCCTCGGCCGCATCATGGACGTGCTCGGCCGTCCGATCGACGAGGCAGGCCCGATCGAAAGCGAGCACACGCGTTCGATCCACCAGAAGGCGCCGGCATTCGACGAACTGTCGCCGTCGACCGAACTGCTCGAAACGGGCATCAAGGTCATCGATCTGATCTGTCCGTTCGCGAAGGGCGGCAAGGTCGGTCTGTTCGGCGGTGCGGGCGTCGGCAAGACCGTGAACATGATGGAACTGATCAACAACATCGCGAAGGAGCACGGCGGTTACTCCGTGTTCGCCGGTGTGGGCGAGCGTACCCGCGAAGGGAACGACTTCTATCATGAAATGAAGGACTCGAACGTTCTCGACAAGGTCGCGCTGGTGTACGGCCAGATGAACGAGCCGCCGGGCAACCGTCTGCGCGTCGCGCTGACGGGCCTCACGATGGCCGAGCACTTCCGTGACGAAGGCCTCGACGTGCTGTTCTTCGTCGACAACATCTACCGTTTCACGCTGGCCGGTACCGAAGTGTCCGCACTGCTCGGCCGTATGCCGTCGGCGGTGGGCTATCAGCCGACGCTGGCTGAAGAAATGGGCAAGCTGCAGGAGCGCATCACGTCGACGAAGACGGGCTCGATCACGTCGGTTCAGGCCGTGTACGTCCCTGCGGACGACTTGACCGACCCGTCGCCCGCCACGACCTTCGGCCACCTGGACGCAACGGTCGTGCTGTCGCGTGACATCGCTTCGCTCGGTATCTACCCCGCGGTGGACCCGCTCGACTCGACGTCGCGCCAGATCGACCCGAACGTGATCGGCGAAGAGCACTACTCGATCACGCGCGGCGTTCAGCAGACGCTGCAGCGCTACAAGGAACTGCGCGACATCATCGCGATTCTGGGCATGGACGAACTGTCGCCGGAAGACAAGCTGTCGGTCGCACGTGCGCGTAAGATCCAGCGTTTCCTGTCGCAGCCGTTCCACGTCGCCGAAGTGTTCACGGGTTCGCCGGGCAAGTACGTGCCGCTCAAGGAAACGATCCGTGGCTTCAAGATGATCGTCGACGGCGAGTGCGACCACTTGCCGGAACAGGCGTTCTACATGGTCGGCACGATCGACGAAGCCTTCGAGAAGGCCAAGAAGATCCAGTAAAGGTCGGGTGTAACGCAGCGGGCGCTCGTGTGTCCGCGATGACTGCCGTTTCGGCAGCATGTCGCGGACGGGCGCCCACGTAGTACGCTCAACCGTGCCTTGCATGGGATCGGAG
Source organism: Burkholderia sp. ABCPW 14 (assembly GCF_001523835.1). Taxonomy (NCBI): domain Bacteria; kingdom Pseudomonadati; phylum Pseudomonadota; class Betaproteobacteria; order Burkholderiales; family Burkholderiaceae; genus Burkholderia; species Burkholderia sp. ABCPW 14. The sequence goes on from NZ_LOVS01000072.1 coordinate 191,078, forward strand.
TGAGCGCCGAAGCGCTCACTCCGATCGACCGCCGCGGGGTCGGAGTAAGCGCTGAGGCGCTAACTCTGGCCAACCACGGCATGGGATCGGAGTAAGCGCTAAAGCGCTAACTCCGATCGACCGCCGCGGGGCCAGAGTAAGCGCTAAAGCGCTAACTCTGACCGACCACGGCATGGGATCGGAGTAAGCGCTGAAGCGCTAACTCCGATCGACAGGAGTCGATATGGCAACCATCAAAGTAGACGTCGTCAGCGCGGAAGAGCAGATCTTCTCGGGCCAGGCGAAGTTCGTCGCGCTGCCGGGCGAAGCAGGTGAGCTGGGCATCCTGCCGGGCCACACGCCGCTCATCACGCGGATTCGCCCGGGTGCGGTGCGCATCGAGGCCGAAAGCGGCGACGAAGAGTTCGTGTTCGTCGCGGGCGGCATTCTCGAAGTGCAGCCGGGCGCCGTGACGGTGCTCGCCGACACCGCGATTCGCGGCAAGGATCTCGACGCGGCGAAGGCCGAGGAAGCGAGAAAGCGCGCAGAGGAAACGCTGCAGAACGCGAAGTCGGACCTCGATCTCGCGAAGGCGCAGTCGGAGCTCGCGACCGCAATGGCGCAGCTCGAAGCGATCCAGCGTCTCGCGAAGATCCGCGGCAAGCACTGAAGCGTTCGCGCGCGTCGTCGCGCGCGTTCGATTCGCGCTTTTGCATCGAAAAGGCAGCCTTCGGGCTGCTTTTTTCGTTTGGGATGCGCGCCGTGCCTTGCGGGTAACACTTGATGTCAGCGTGTCGTAAGCGGATGGCAGAATAATTTACAGAAATACGTCCAAAACGATCAAACGTTCCAGAAACGTTCTATTGGCGGAGACACTCTCATGGCAGCAGATTCAGGCGCCGGCGCGCTGATCGCGCCGCAGGACGGGCTATCGTATGTGCGCGGCTCAACCGAGGTCCCATTGAGCGAAGCGACGATCGGGCAGTTTCTGCTCGACACGGTCGCGCGCTTTCCCGAGCGGCCCGCGGTCGTGTTCCGCGAGCAGGGCATCCGCTGGACGTGGCGGGCGTTCGCGCACGAAGTCGACGTGCTCGCGGCCGCGCTGATCGGGCTCGGCATCGAACGGGGCGATCGGGTCGGCATCTGGGCGCCGAATCGCGCCGAATGGCTGCTCACGCAATTCGCGACCGCGCGCATCGGCGCGGTGCTCGTTGTTGATGGCGGCGTAAAACCGCGCTTAAACGGCGGCGCAATGCTGAGTAATTTTCTCAAGTACGCAGGGGCCCTCGGGCCCCTTTGACGTGTTGCGACGGCGGTACCGTTCAGAACGGCGGGTCGG